>JBOGOY010000295.1:0-5665 GCA_050748185.1 Pyrinomonadaceae bacterium | reverse complement strand
GAGATACTCCGCGGCTCGGTCATGACACATAACCACCCGACTGACGATTGGATAAAGAAATCCGATCCGCGGTGGAAGGGATATTCGTTCTCACCCGACGACATCATCACCGCCGCTGAGCTACAGGTGGCCGAAGCGCGCTTGGTTTCTTTCGCGTACCGGTACTCGATGCGACCACCTCGCGGCGGATGGGATGAGAAGACGGCGAAAGAGATTCTGCTTGTCTATATGCGTGTTCGTGCTAAAGTGGCTGCCGAGTTGCGGCGGGCCGTGCGTCTCGGACTAATGCTGGCAGAGGAGGCGCAGGCGAGCGAATCGCACGAGACGTGGAAGCGCGTCGCGAGTGAAATGGGGCTGAAGTATAGACGATCAAGGAAATGAGTAAGAAGATAAAACTCAATTGCCGAGTGGTTCCCGCCGTCAGTGCGGTCTGCACTCTCTGTGCCCATTTCGACGAGCGCGATCTCCGCGAGAGGCGGTGCGCGGCGTTCCCTGACGGCATCCCGCTGGACATCTGGATGGGCCGGCACGATCATCAGACACCTTACCCCGGCGACGGCGGCATTCGCTTTGAAGCGTCGCGGAAAACCGAAGTCGCGTAAAATTGACCTGTGACGGTTTTTCAGGCGCGTGAATCCTTTTCCGCGATCAGGTTCTCGAAAATTGATTTTGAACGGATTGTACGCCATTGAAAGGCATCCCTGCTGACGGTTGAACCTCATTATGATTGAAATTCGCTGTAAGGCGTGCAAACGGCTGGCGCTGGAAGTGAGCAAAGACACGGTAGGCATGATCAAGACCAAATGCAAGCGCAGCGCCTGCGGCAAATGGATCGAGATCAGACTCCCGCTCAGGACTACGGCGCAGATCTCGCAACAGCGGGCGTAGGCGCTTCCATTCGCCGCCCGCAATTGATAATCTTTTCGGCCTAGCGGTCGGTTAGACATCGCGCCCCGCCACAGAGGGCCACATCCACAAAATTCCGAGGCTCGTGAGCAGCCCGTTGATCCAAAAGGATCGGCGGGCTGTTTTTCTTTTCGGCTATGGCAGTAGGCACTGAACAGCGCAAAGGCTTCGGCGGGCAGTGGGTAGAAATATTCCAGCCCGGCAGGCACCTCGACAGCAAAGGGCGCGTCCACGAACTCGGTGCCGACTTCGTCGAGCTCGTGGCTGCCAACTTCAACACGTTGCTGCACGAACCGCCCGCGACGATTGGGCATCCCGAAGAGGACGCCCCTGCCTACGGATGGGTCAGCGAGTTGCGCGTAAGCGACACGGGCAAGCTCGAAGCCCTCTTCTGCGACACGGACGAGCAATTCGAGTCAATGGTCCGTGAAGGCAAATTCAAAAAACGCTCTTCGGCCTTCTATCTCGACGAGTCGGTCGCGCCCGGCGGGCACGCGCCGGCCTTGCGTCACGTCGCGTTTTTGGGCGCGCAGCCGCCTGCGGTCAAGGGGCTGAAGAACATTCACTTCGGCGAAAATGAGGCGCTCATCTTCGCAGATATAACCTTTAGCGAGGGAGAAATCTCGATGGAAGAGAAGGACGTGGAGAAGGTCGCCGGATCGTTGTGGGACAAGCTGAAGTCTCATCTCACGGGCGGCAAAGAGAATAAACCAGAACAGGTGAGTTTCAGCGAAGCCGACGTGAGGCAGATGGTCAACGAGGCCGTCAAGACTGCCACGGCGTCTTTTACTGAGACCATCGGCAAACAGGAGAAGATCATACAGAGACTTGAAGGGCAGGTTCAGAACCAGTCGTCGCGCGCGACGCGCGCCGACATCGTCGCCTTCTGTGAGCGGCTGGGCGCGGAGAAGTTCCCGCCCGCATTGAAGCGCGGCGGCGTGATCGAGTTCATGGAGACGTTGGCCGCGCTGCCCGCCGACGAAAAGGTGACGGTCGTCAGTTTCAGCGAGAAGGACGGCCAGCGGATCGAGCAGAAGACCGAGAGCGCGCCGCTCGCGTGGTTCCAGAATTTCCTCCAACAACTGCCGCCTTTCATTGCCTTTGGCGAGCATTTCAACGGATTGAACGCGAGCGGCGCGGCGACACCCGTCGTCGATCCGGCGCGCGTGGGCAAGCTGCTCAATGATGCGGGCGTGAAGACTCAGACGGGAGGTGACAAGTAATGCCGACCAGAATTATCGGGACTAACGCGCCGCGGGTGGCGCTCGAAGCCATCCGCCCCGACCTTGCGGTCCAGATTCCGCTGACCGTCAAAAATGGCTTCAAAGTCGAGCAGGGTGACGTGCTCGGCATTATCACGGCTTCGGGCTTGGCCCGCCGCCGCACGCGCGCGGTTGCGGCCGGCGCGGGCTTCGCGACCAACTCGCCAAGCGGTCAGGTGGACGACGTCTCCGTGTTCGTCGCGGGGGATGTGCTGGAAAACTCAGCGGGTGCGGCTGTTGGCACGGTCCAGTCCGTCAACTCGCAAACGAACGTCGTGACGCTGACAGGCAACGCGGCGGTCGCCGTGGCCGCTGGCGGCGCGGTCTTCGGGTCGGACGGCTCGGAGCAGGCGGAAGCCATCTCCGATAACGAGACTGACGGCGCGGGCGACACGGTCGTGAGCGCATTTATCTGCGGCTTGCTGGATGAGACGAAGCTGCGCGGCTTGGATGAGACAGCGAAGGCCGAACTCGGCGGCGTGTCCGTCGCGGGCGACATCTTCAAGTTCTGAGAGGAGAGGCGATGCCACTGATCTATACCTTCCCCACTAACTTCGAACTGGACGTAGTCGTGCAGGAATACATGGTCCAGCACGAGATGTTTCTCGGTGAGGAGATTCTTCCCTTCGAGGAGATGGACTCGCAGAAGGTCCGCTGGGACGAAGAGGACAACGAGAGCGGAATGACCCCGCCGCACAACATGGACTCCGAGCCGCGCATTGACGAGCGGCCCGGCTCGAAGACACGCGAATACGAGCCGATTCCCTTCAAAGGCTCTGAGTTGATCAAGGAGTCGGAACTGCTCCGGGCGCGCGAGCTTGGCACTCTGGGCGGGGTCATCAACCTCGACCGCTACGTCGCCAAGCGGACCCGCGCGCGGCAGGACAAGACGTATATCCGCGCCGAGTGGTGCCGCTGGCAGGCACTGTGCAACGGCGAAATCAACATCAATGAGAACGGCGTGGTCGTGCGCGAAACCTTCCCGATTCAGGTTTATGACGCGCTGCAACCGTGGGACAACCACGGCGCGGCGACGCCGCTCAAGGACGCGAACGCCGTCGATCTCCTGTTCCGTGGCACGGGGGCCACTGCCCGCGGCGCGATCGAGTACATGAACAAAACCACGTTCAACCACCTGATTGAGAACACGAACGATCAGGACATCCGTGGCTTCCGCTCGCAGAATTTCGCCGACGTGACCTTCGATTTAGTGAACATCAACAAGATGCTCGAAGCGCGTGGGCTTCCCATGATCAAGGTCTATGACGATGGCTATTATGACAGAAACAAGCTCTTCCAGACGTTCATCCCGAACGGCAAGTCCGTCGTCGTCGGCAAGCGCCCGATGAATCAGAAGGTCGGCGCCTTCGGGATGACTCCAACCATGCACCGGTCAAAAAACGGGGTGCCCGCGGCTGGATTTTTCACGTTCGTCGAGGTCAACGGCCAGAGTAACAACGGATCGTCGGTGGTTTCGACTGACGCGCTGGGCTCCGCTGCCAACCCGAATCTGAAGATTACCGGCGGGGTTTACGGCGGGCCGCTATTCCGGTTCGGCCGGAGCGTCATCAGGAAGAACCTGTACTGAGAGGAAAGGCGATGCCAAAAGCAAAGTCGGAAGAATCAGTCTTCGAAGCGAAGTCGGAAGAATCAGTCCTTGACGCCCCGGCGAGGCCGGCGACGCCGGGGACGACGGGGGCCGGGCGGGGAGAGGTTTCAGAGAAGTTGGGGGGCAACACCTCTGAGCCTTCCCCGGTCCACGCTTTGGACTCGCTGCCACCTACGCTGCCACCTGCGCGGCGGTGGGTCGAAGTGCTCGTTGAAAACCTCGGCCCGCGGTTGTGGCACAAGGGCGACGTAACGGACGACGAGCAGCTAGTCGCCCTTCTGGGAACGGCGCGCGGGCGCAGGCTCGTGCGTGAGGTGAAATAGCTTTGAGCTACGTCACGCTGGACGACCTTGCGGAGGAGTTGGGTGAGGACAAGCTCACCCAACTCACCGACGAGGACAGGGTTGGGGCGATTGACGAAGGCCGGGTCAACAAGGCGATTCAGTTCGCGGTCGGCACGTTCGAGGCTTACGCGCGCACGCGCTACACGCTCCCGGTGCCCACGACGGAGAAAGTTAAATCAATTTGCCTCGACCTCGCCATCTATCACCTGAAGCGGCGGCGGGCGACGACCGCCGAGGCGATTGACAACTTAAAGAAGACACTGCATGACCCGGCGATCAAGTTCCTCGAAGCGTTGCAGGGCGGCAAGGCGGCGCTGGATCTCCCGGCGGCGCAGGAGACTGAAGTGCTTCCGGCCAGCCCCGATCGCGTGCTGTCCGGCAACAGCCGGCCGGTGTTTACTGACAAGAAGTTGAGCAGCTACTGAAATGGCGGAAGACATTCAAGGGTTGAGACAACTGCTGAGTCGTGTCAAGCAACTGGCGACCGACACGCGGCAAATTGAGCGTCCGCTCAAGGCGGCCGGCGCGCTGCTGGTCCGCTCGGTCGAACGCAATTTCCGCGAGCAGGGACGTCCGCAAAAGTGGCAGAAGCTCGCGCCGCTGACTCTTGCCCGCCGACGTCGCGGGCGCGGGCGCGGCGGCCCGCAAATTCTAATCAACACGGCGCGCCTGAAGAACTCGGTGGGCTATCGGCTGGTGACTGAGGGTGTCGAGGTGGGAACCAATGTCCAGTACGCCAAGCGGCACCATTTCGGCTACCCCGGCGGCTCCGGGCGTGGGCGCTCGAAAACTCCGGCGCGCCCCTTTCTGCTGGTCCAGCAGGAAGACATCTCGGCCATCGGGGAAATCTTCAAGAGGCACATTCGCAGGTGATCGTCAAAGACTTCGAGTTTTATGTCGGCGGCATTGAGGACGCAATCATCCAGTCCCTGCGAGATGGCTGCGAATACGCGCGCGATGTCTCGGCCTACAGCGGCGAACTGGACGAGGAGAACCTTCGCCGTGCGCTGGAGGAGATGTCGTCAAGATTCCCCCTTTTCCTCGTCAGCTACACGGACGGGCAGGACAGAGACCGCGGCGCGCTGGGACCAGAGGTGATCGGAGCGCCCCGCGAGATTCGTCATGACTGCACCTTCTCGGTCATCTGCTGCGACGACAACGCTCGCGGCGAGCAAGCGCGGCGACGTGGCGCGCCGGGCAGCGTCGGCGTCTTCCAGATGATTTCAGACGCGCGCGAAATTCTTTCGCGGGTCCAGTTCGAGTTGGTCGAGGAGGGCGAGCGCCACCTGCTCAACCCGGAACCGCTCAACCCGGCGGGCATCGAGCACATCGCGCACCTGCCGGCGCAGACGGCCTACGTTCAGCACTTCGATACGTTTTTCATTGTCACGACGCCGGATCGCCGCACGCCCGGAGCGCAGGTCAAGGAGATCGTGATCGACACAAACCTCAACGCCACGGTCGGCGTGCCGTTGTTACCGGGCGTGACCAATAAATGAAGGAGAGTGAGTGATGCCGAAGGTCATCAATAACCATTCACAGCC
>JBOGOY010000294.1:0-5668 GCA_050748185.1 Pyrinomonadaceae bacterium | reverse complement strand
GTGTGCAGATGTTCGCGCACAATGCGGCCCTCGCGTCTGAGCGCGAAGAAGATCGAGACCAGCACGGCGACGAGCACCGGGATCATGATCAAGAAGTAGGCGGCGAAGAAGAGTAAGCCGCTCACGCTGGCCGAGAGGTTCCACAGCGAGTGGAGCACGATCGCCGCGGCGAGGCCCGCCGCCGGCACGAAGAATTTGACGACGACGCTCTTCGACTGACTCGCCAGCCCGAGCCCGATGCCCGTCATGCTCGTGAATAGCGGGTGTGAGAAGGGGGCCATCAGCCCGCGCAGGAAGAAGAGTTCCACCGCGCCGCTAGGGCCGCCATCGAGTGCCGCCCCTCCGTAGTATTGCACGTTCTCGGTCATGGCGAAGCCGAGGCCCACCATCGATGCGTAAACGACGCCGTCAATCACGCCGTCAAACTCGTCGCGCTTAAAAAAGAAGAGCCCGAAGAGAACCAGCGCCTTGGCGCTTTCTTCGACGACGGGCGCGAAGATGACCGCGCCGGAAAAGTCGGCCGCCCCCTCGCCCATTAGCATCCCGACGACGAGGACGCCGGTCGTGTTCAGGACGAAGGCGATGAAGACGGCGACCAGTGCCCCCCAGAAGAAGGCCGTTGCCAGCGACCACGCCGGCTCTGACTCATAGCGGTCGATCCACAGCACGAGGGAGATGTAAACGGGCACCGGGATCGTGGCCAGCAGAAGTCCGATGACGAATGGCACGGGACCAGTGCCGAGCCCGATCAACAGCAGCGTGAGAAGCCCGAACAGCAGCGCTATGAGGATGGCGAAGACGGCCGCGATCCAGCGCAGCGCGATACGCGCGGACGTCGGCGGCGGCGCAAGCGGCGGGAGGATTTGGGCGTCGTTGCTCGGGTTGTTCATTTAAGAAAGCGTAGGCGCTCTCGCGGGCCGGACTTGAGACCCCGCGGGGGCGGCTGTGGACGCGAGGACTGCGGCGGCGACAAGGCGTGCCGTTGTCGCCGCATTAAATGTTTCAATCGAGGAACAAAATCGACAATACGATGACCGCCAGTAGCAACAGCAAGACTCCGCCGACGCCGAGGATGACGTAGAGTGCGCGCCGGCTCCCGCCCGGATTAACAGCGGGTTGTGCCACGTGAGGTTGCTGTGGCGACGCCGGCGGCGTGACGGCTTGCGGCACGAATCCTTGAGGGGCGGCTTGTTGTTGGGAAGCGCCGCCCGCCGTGGGGCGCGGTAGTGGTGGTGACGCCGACGTGGACGGTTGGACCATGCCACCGGGAGCCTGCCCACGCGGAACAATGATCGTCGCCCCGAGATCTGACACCGGCGGTGGTCGCCGTGCGGCCGAAGCCGGCGACATCGGCGAGCCGCAGTCCTGACAAAACGCCTTTTCTTCGCCCACAGATGCGCCGCACTTTTGGCATGTAAGCATTCTGATGTAACCCGTGCTGATTAGTCCGTGCCGCGCCCTTCGTTCCTTGAGTTGGAAGTAAGACGTTATTTCGCGAGAGGCGTAACTTGTCGAGGAAGGATTGGCGCGCTACGGTTATGGTTGTCCACCGACAGTCTCAAAAAACGCCGGCTAGTATAATCAGATTTGCGCGGCACTGCCAGTCAAATCTCCGGGCCGCGAGTTGCGCCGGCTTGTGCTGGAGCGATCTTGTCCGACTCCTCTGTTGACAGCGGCCGTTGATTAATCAGACTATTGCGCGGTATCCCTTGTCAGACGGCCTGATAAACTTTATCTTTCGGGTGCCGGCCTGCAACGCCGCTTTAAAGCGCGAAACGGCCGCCCACCCGTCAGGAATACTAACGATTGATTTGCTATGTCGTCGGAGGAGATATTTGCCCACAGACACGGCCAACTACTCTGACACTCGTGAAGCGCGGCAATTCGACGGCGTTCACGATTCCACGGGGGAGCAACGCGCGCGGCGAGCCACTCCCGGGCCGCGCGTGCCATCCACCGCCGGTTACTTGTCGGTCGCCAGCGTGATCGCGATTACCCTTTTCTTCGCGGTTTGGTGGCTACTGACCGTCAACGGCGATGACGCCCCGTGGCTCCCGGCAATCTTGGCGGCGAGCGTCACGCTGCTACTGGCGGCGGCGGCTCGCGAAGTAGTCGCACGGCGGTCGTGGACGCGCTACACGAGGGAACTTGAACTGGAAATGGGGCGGGATTCGTTGGCGGCGAGGCCGGGCGTGACGCCGAAGCGACGACGCGGCCGCATGGGCAAGTCACAATCAAGCACCCTGCGCGCCCTGCTGCAAAGGCTCGCACTGGCTGAAGAGGTCGGGGCGCAACGCCCGGAGGCGCACCTTGAGGGCTACCACCTGTGTGAGCAGTATCTCGCCGGCAATGAAGAGCGAGCCAATTCACGGCGTCTCGTCCCCGACGAGCGCACCGCCCTGCGCGCCGGTCAGGAGCGCGTGCGCGTCCTGCGGAAACATCACCTGTTGGCGTGGGCGCGCGGCGAATCGCAGCGCTTGACGCAGGAGGCGCGCCGCCGCGTCAGCGTCTCGGACAAGATTGAGACGGCGATGCGCGCCCTCGAAGTGCTCAACGAAGCGCGCCAAATCTATCCCGGCGAGCCGGAGTTGGTGGAATCCGCGATCGCCATCCGCGATTATGCCGCCTCGGTGAAGGTCGCCCATTGGGTCGAACAGGCTGAGCGCGCCGCGTTCCGTGGGCGTCACGCGCGCGCCGTCGCCCGCTATCAGGACGCGCTCTTCTACCTCTCACGCTCTGAAATCAGCGAGGGCGCGCGGGCCGAGATCGCCGCACACATCCAACGCGAGATCGAAAATTTGCGCGCTCGTGATGTGGCGTTCGACGGGGCGGCGGGCGTCGAGACGCACCCGCCGCGCGAACCGTCGCGGCGCCCCCGGATAGAAGAGAATGAATAATTGACCCCTGCGCCGGACCCTTCGCCCGGATCGTCAGTAGAGAGCCGCCATCTTTGCCAACAACCACCCTCTTTGTGAAGCACACTATCTTCGGCTTTTGCGCGGCGCGCTCGATTGGCGTTTGCCCGCCGGTGTGCGACAATTGCGGCTCAGTCGCTGAACAACACGAGCCGCCGAACGACCTGAAGCAAAGTCTGGGCAGCCAAATGTTCTCCCCCGAACATCTAGTGACTTGAGCCTCCGTGCTTCGTTAACTGTTTCAACTGACTTGGGGATAACAATCATGAGAGCCAGAAAAATTCTCCTCCCGGCCGCCGTCATGTGCCTGACCGCCGTGCCTTTCGCCCGCGCGCAGCAGGAGCAGAAGCCGATACCGCCGCAACCTCAGACGGGCGTCGAGTCGTCGGCCACCGCGGCCGTGCCGACGCGGACTATTTCCTCTGATGCGACCACGCTCGGCATGCCTTTGTCGGAGCGGCGCGAGTACACGCTCGGACCCGGCGACGCGATCGAGTTGAAGGTTTTCGGCGAGCCGCAGATGGACGGCACGTATGATGTGGACGGCGACGGCAACCTCTCCGTGCCCTTCGCCGAAGCGCCGATCGCGGCCAAGTGCCGCACCATCAATCAGGTGCGTAAAGATGTGGTCAACTTGCTCTCGCAGTTCCTCCGCCGCCCGCAGGTGTACATGCGCGTCAGGGAATTGAAGAGTCGGCCGCCGGCGGTGGTTTATGGCGCGGTGCGGAGTGTCGGCAAGTTCGAGATGCATCGGCCGGCCCGGCTGCTGGAACTGTTGTCGAACAGCGGCGGAGTAACTGAACAGAACAACGGCACGATTCAGATCACGCACACCGTCCCTGACATCTGCGCCGAGACGGGCACGGCCGCGGGGCCGCAATCGGCCGCCACCACGACCGACGCGCTCGGCATCCCCTATGAGATTTACAGGGTATCTGATCTCAAGGCCGGCAAGACGGAAGCCAACCCGTATGTCCGCCCCGGCGACATCATCTACGTGGCGGAAGCGTCGCCCATCTATATGACCGGCAGCGTCATCGCGCCGCAGGGGATTTACCTGCGTGAAAACCTGACGCTCTCGACGGCGATGGCGATGGTCGGGGGGCCGAGGCCGGAGGCGAAAACAAGTAAAATCAAAATCTACCGCTTGAAGCCGGACGGCATCGGGCGTGAAGAACTCGTTGCGGATTACAAGGCGATCAAGAACAATAAGCAGTCAGACATTCTTTTGCAGGCTTATGACGTGGTGGAAGTTGGCGATAGCGGGCCATTGTCGAAAGGGAATTTGTTCAAGACGATTACAAGTCTCGTCACCGGCGGCGCGCAATCGCTCGTCACGAACGCCCCGCTGCGCGTCATCTATTGAGGCGGCGCCGATTCACAGGCCCGAAAGGCCGGCTTCCGCTGGGAGTCGGCCTTTCCTGTTTTGACGGGCGAGTAATGAGCCGAGCGCTCGCCGTTTGGCAGTGAGCCGGTTTTGATGTTAAGTTTTGGAGTTCTCAGGCAGCGCATTGTTTCAACAGGAGAATCATCGATGAGTCCCAGAGTTAACCCGACGGTCGAAGCGCGCAGGCGTCGCCGCCGCACCACGCTGATTTGGAGCGTCGGCGTCGTCGCCCTCGTGATCGGGCTGATCTGGAAGGAGCAGATCGCGCTGCTCTACGTATTGGCGACGCTGAGCGTCTCCGGGCTGTTGGTCGTCGTCGCGCTGGCCGACCTGAGCGGCGCGCGGGCGCGCAACGACGAGGCGTCGCCGCGCGACGACTCTGCCGCCATTGCCGATGGCACATCCGCCGTATCGGCCGGCCGCCGCTAAGCCGCGCCGCCCTGTTCCCCTATCCCACATCTGTTGTTTGCGGGTGGTATCGAAATCCGCTTCACCACCCGCATAACCTTCCTCCACACCCTCTGAATCTACCGCACTAACAGTTGGACTGACAGGCTCCCATCTGCCTTCGTTCAGCGAACCTCCGCGTCAAAATTGCTCTGATTTCGTTGCAATTTGAAAGCGCCCGCAACGGCCCGGCCTTGTCCACAATCAAATGGTTAAGCAATTGCTTCCGCATGTTCGGGGGAATAGTTACGCATTCATTCGAGACAGAGAGGTAATGCCTCTCCTCGGACGCACCGATAAGGAATGATCTGTGATGGGGCAAGCGCACGTCGGAGCGGCGGGTCTGAAAATTATATCTTGATAGAAGGGCGGGGAACTTGTTATAAAAATATGCCCCTCTCTTCGGCGGGCACGGTGACTGTCACATCCACGCAGTCCGGCTACCGCTGATTCCCCCTCATAAAAGAACATCCCTTACCTGAAGGATCTAACGTTATGGGTCGTACAACTCTGTCTTTATTTATTGTTTCGCTGCTGTTGCTCGCTTCCGCGCCGCCGGCTAGCCCCTACACCTATCAGCACACGAGTGGTTCGGCGCAGGTGCGATGGCAGACGAACACTATCCCCGTCGCCTTCTCGTCCTCGCTCTACTCGCCGCCTTCGAACATCAAAGCGGGCAGCGACGTGGTCGGGGCCGTGCGCCGCGCCCTGCGCCGCTGGTCCGACGCCGCCAACATTCAGTTCGTGGAAGTGGATTCGAGCCAACAGGCGATCAGCCCCGCGGGCGCTGGCGATCGCGTCAACCTGATCAGCGTCTCGACGGCTAACTCCTCCGCCTTCAGCGGCGAGAGGCCAGGGCGGGCGCGCGTCTTTTTCGACGCCTCAGGCGCTATCACCGAGGCCGACATCGCCATCAACC
>JBOGOY010000293.1:0-5681 GCA_050748185.1 Pyrinomonadaceae bacterium | reverse complement strand
GTGCGCTGTCTCACGTGCCCCAGCAGCGTCTCCAGATAGCAGCCGAGGCGATGAATGACTGCGTGCCATTGAGCCGTGCCGCGCGTCGCCTCGATCTCCACGACGCAACGCTCGAAAATCTCCCAGTCTCTGAACATTAGATAATGCACACTCCCTTCGCCGAACTCCCTGAGCCGTTCAACGAGGAGTGTGTCCAAAGCCGGATCACGGTCTTTCTCCGCCCGCCTCACGAGCCGGACGAGCGAGGCGAGGTCATCACATAGAGTGAGCGACTGTTGCTGCCTGAGTCGATAGTCGTCGAAGAGGAGCGCGCCGTTCAACGCCGAGTCGAAAACCCGCGCGAGCGCGATCGTCGATTGCTGAAAGCAGTTAGAGAGCGAGCCGTGCGCGTGTTCGACGGCGGCCCGCAACTGGCGAGCTTCGCTGACAGTGTCCCACGTCTGAAGCTCTTGAGGGTGTGCCCGGCGCAACTCGAAGTTGATGGCGTAGCTCGTACAGTCGAGCACTTCTTTAACCGGGGCGGGAAGGTCTGTCAGTTCCGCCTTGCTCGTCTCGATGCAGTCAACCAACACGCGGGCTTCCCTGTGGACAAGGATGAACAGAGGCAGGGCGTCGGCCAACGGGCTGTCTTGCCGCAAGTAAGTTTCGATCTCACACAGATACCCGAGCAGGCGAGTCAGATCGGCGAAGATGTTGACTATCGCCTCTCTGAACGCGCCGGGCTCAATGTGCTCGACCAGACCCGCGAGAGTCGCCTCGGCCGGCGGCGCGGCACGACGCACGACCGGGTAGTTGGCTTCGTCAGGCTGCCCTTGAAGTAAAGGGGCGAAGGGGAGTGGGTGATGCGTCTCTTCGTCGAGGAAAAAAGGAAAGGCATTCATACACGTCACCGTCTGGTGTCAGGATTTGTCAAGGTTAAGGCGAGAATACGAGCTCGACGCGAGGGGCCGTTCAGGCGCCCAGCGCCTGAACTGTGACTGATTGGTGGGCAACCGCCATGCCATTTCCACCAAGAACAGCATGTCAAATTTCTCCGCGGAATTGACAGCCTCGACGGGGAATTGAGAGACGGGAGAAAAGCGGCTCGTCAATGTGATTGAAGCTGATGCGTCATTCTGAAAGAGTCTGCTCGCCCGGTTGAGCATTGGCGACGAGCAGCGCGCCGTCGAGCGCCGGCTCGCAGAGGCGCTGGACCAAGCCGATTTCCAGCGCCTCTGCGCTGCCGACGCGGCGCGCGGTCGTAAACATCTCGAACGCGAGGGCCGCGCCGATGAGCCGTGGCAGGCGCTGTGTCCCGCCCCATCCGGTGATGATGCCGAGGCGCGCGCCGGGGTGCGCGAAGACCGCGCCGGGCGCGGCGACGCGCACGTCGCAGGCGAGGGCGAGGTCGAGCCCGCCCCCCATGCAATAGCCGTTGACGGCCGCGATGGTCAATGGCGACATTGAGGCGATCTCTCGCATCAGCGATTGGCCGAGGCGGGCGAACTCGCGAGCCGAGACGGGCGTCAGTTCTCGCAGTTCACGGATGTTAGCGCCAGAGGCGAACACGTCGCCTGTGCCCGTGAAGATCACGGCGCGTAATTCCGCGCGGGCGGCGAGCGAGCGGATGGCTTGGTGTAGTGCGTTGAGGGTTTCGACCGAGAGAGGGTTGCGCGCGGCGGGGCGATTGAAGCGGATGATGGCGACCGAGTCGCGCTCTTCGACGATCACGGCTGGTCCCCTGTGCGCTTCCCGCGGGTGGGCGGGTTATCACGTGCGCGGGCGGACGTTCTCGCGCAGGTAGCTGATGATGTCTTCGGTGGAAGTGCCGGGCAGGAAGATCGCGGCGACGCCCTGCTCTTTGAGGCGCGAGATGTCTTCCTTCGGCACGATGCCGCCGACGAGGACGAGGCAGTCGTCCATGCCGCGCTCGTGCAGCAGTTGCACGATGCGCGGGCAGAGCGTGTTGTGCGCGCCGGAGAGGATCGAGACGCCGACCGCGTCCACGTCTTCCTGCAACGCTGCGGCCGCGATCATCTCCGGCGTCTGCCTGAGGCCCGTATAAATGACTTCCATCCCCGCGTCGCGCAGCGCCCGCGCGATCACTTTGGCCCCGCGGTCGTGGCCGTCGAGGCCGGGCTTGGCGACAAGGACTCGGATTTTTCTATCACTCATAAAGTAGCCAGTAGCCAGTAGCCAGTAGGAAGGCATGTGTTTTCATGCTGACTACTTTTATCAAAATGCCGGCTCTTCATACAGGCCATACACGTCGCGCAGGGCGTCGCAGATTTCGCCGAGCGTGGCATAGGCGCGGACGGCTTCGATGGTCGCGGGCATGGTGTTCTCTCCGGCCCGGGCGACTTGCTTCAGCCGCTCCAGCGAGTTGGCGACCGCGCCTTTGTCGCGCGTCGTGCGGACGCGCTCGATCCGCTCGTTCTGGCGGTCACGCACGCCCTCATCGATGACGAGGATCGGGAATTCCCCCGGTTCGTCTTCCATCTGGTACTTGTTGACGCCGACGATGGTCTGGTTCCCGCGCTCGACGGCCTTCTGGTATTGGTAGGCCGATTCCTGAATCTCGCGTTGCGGGAAACCTTTTTCGATGGCCTCGACCATGCCGCCCATCGAGTCGATCTTCTGGAAGTAGTCGAGCGCGCCGTCAACCATCTTCTGCGTCAGAGCTTCGACGAAGTAAGAGCCGCCGAGCGGATCGACGGTGTTGGCGACGCCGGTCTCGTCGGCGATGATCTGTTGGGTGCGGAGCGCGATCAGCGCCGCCCGGTCGGTCGGCAGCGCGAGCGCTTCGTCGTAGGCGTCTGTGTGCAGACTCTGCGTGCCGCCCAACACCCCGGCGAGCGCCTGAATGGCGACGCGGACGATGTTGTTCAGCGGCTGCTGCACGGTCAAAGAGACGCCCGCCGTCTGCGTGTGAAAGCGCATCTGCAACGTGCGCGGATCGCGCGCACCGTATCGCTCGCGCATCACGGTGGACCAGATGCGCCGCGCCGCGCGGTACTTCGCGATCTCCTCGAAAAAGTCGTTGTGCGCGTTGAAGAAGAATGAGATGCGCGGCACGAACTCGTCCACGTCGAGGCCGGCGCGCACACCCCACTCGACGTACTCGACGCCGTCGCGCAAGGTGAACGCCAACTCTTGCAGGGCGGTCGCGCCTGCCTCGCGGATGTGGTAGCCGCTCACCGAGATCGGGTTGTAGCGCGGAACGTGCTTGGTGCAGAACTCGAACGTGTCGATGACGAGTTTCATCGCCGGGCGGATCGGGTAAATCCACTCTTTCTGCGCGATGTACTCCTTGAGGATGTCGTTTTGAAGCGTGCCGGAAATCTTGCGCCAGTCCGCGCCCTGCTTCTCGGCGACGACGAGGTACATCGCCAGCAACACGGACGCGGGCGCGTTGATCGTCTGCGAGACCGTGACCTGTTCGAGCGGGATGCCGTCGAACAACACTTCCATGTCCGCGAGTGAAGAAACCGCGACGCCGCACTTACCGACCTCGCCTTCGGAGACGGACGAGTCCGAGTCGAAGCCCATCAACGCCGGCAGATCGTAGGCCACCGAGAGCCCTGTTTGACCCTGCTTCATCAGGTACTTGAAGCGCGCGTTGGTCTCTTCAGGCGTGCCGAAGCCGGCGAACTGGCGCATCGTCCAGAGCTTGCCGCGATAACCGGTCGGGTGAATGCCGCGCGTGTAGGGGAACTCGCCGGGGAAGGCGACATCGCGCTCGAAATTGAGGCCGTCGAGATCGGCGGGCGTGTAGAGCCGTTCGACCGAATCAAGCGAAACGGTCTCGAACTTCTCTTTGCGCTCGGGGCGCTTTTGCAGCACCGGCTGAAGCGTCTCTTGTTCCCAACGCTCGACGGCCGCCTGCTCGGCCGAGGCGGCGATCTCTTTGGTGTCAGGCATGGCTTTCTCCTCTCCCGCGGGACATCAGTCGATGAAGTGGTAAGTGTAATTTAGTGTGCAATAAAAGAGGATTTGATATTAGTTGACGCCCGCTTGGGGTGTCAAACGGGTTGGCTCAACGGGTCTCACGCGCTCTGATTGAGCCGCGCGGGAGAGCGCGACCGCCTTTTAATGGGCGGTCCCGCTCTCGGTGGCGGGGCAAAACGGTGACCGGGGTAAAACGTGGTAGGCGTCGAGCGGGTTTGACCGGCGGGAACTCGTGACAGACGATTTCGGAAAACTGTCGCACGAGCACGAGCGCAACCCACCGCGGGGCGCTACTCGACGGGAACGATGATCTCGTTGGCCCGTACCATACTCAATTGCGAGCGCGCGGCGGCTTCAATGGCGCGTGGATCGGTCCGTAGTCTGTGAACGTCGCGCTTAAGCGTCTCGTTCGTGTGACGCAATGATTCGACTTCGGTCAGCATCTGCTGTCGCCGCTCGCCCGCCGTCGTCAACTTTGCCTGCGTGCGAACGGCCAAGCTGACGCACAGCGCAAAAGAAGCGAGCATCACCATCAGGAAGACTGCCCAAGAGGGGACCAACCCGCCGCGACGGCGAATTTCGGCGGGCGTGCCAACCCACGCGCTCGCGGCGTCGGTGAGTGAAAGAGTGCGCGCCTGCGGGCGTTGGGCGGAGAGTCTCGTATCAACCCAGTAAGTATTTGCGGCCTTGTTCAAGTAGCACCTCCAAGTCTTGTTCCGTCTCTGCTTCCGCATAAATGCGGACCAGCGGTTCTGTCCCTGACGGGCGCAGCAGCAGCCACGAGCCGTCCGCTAAAATAAACTTCACCCCATCGGCGCGGTTGACGCGCACCACCTGCCGACCGCCGAAACTCGCCGGCTCTGCTTTCAACTTCTCCGCGAGCGACGCTTGTATTTCCGGCGTCAGTCGCACGCCGACCCGTTTTGCCTCCAGACGCCCGACGCGCCCGTACAAATCTGATAACTGTTCACCCAAACTCGCCCCGCGCGCCGCCACGGCTTCGGCCGCGAGCAGGCAAGCGAGGATGCCGTCCTTCTCCGGGTAGTGGCCCCGGATCGAAAGTCCGGCCGATTCCTCACCGCCAAGAATAATCTTGTCTTCATTGATCAATTCGCCGATGAACTTGAACCCGACCGGCGTTTCGTAAACCGGCAGCCCGCGTGATTCGGCCACGCGATCGACTAAGTGGGAAGTCGCCACCGAGCGGGCGATGCCTCCCGTCCAGCCACGTGACTCGGCGAGGTAATCAAAGAGCAGGGGGATGAGCAGGTTCGGGGTGATGAACGTGCCGTCTCGATCCAGCACGCCGAACCGATCCGCGTCGCCGTCGGTCGCCAGCCCGAGCACGCAGCCTTTGCGCCGCATCGCCTCGCGCAACTCGTCCAAGTGGTGATCGTCCGGTTCGGGACTGCGCCCACCGAAAAGCACGTCGCGCCAGTCGTGAATCGTCTCGACCTCAACCTCGTGCGCGCGCAGGATGGCGTCGAGATAGCCGCGCCCTGTGCCCCACAGCGGATCGAAAGCGTAACTGCCGCCCGCGCCGGCAATTAAGTCAAAACGGATTTTGCTTTTGAGGTCGGCGAAATAGGCCGGGCGCGGGTCGTATCTTTCAACTTGGGCCGCCGCGGTCGCGCCCGTTCGCTCGTCCGCCGTGGAGCCGATGTCGGCGATCAATTTTTCGACGCGCTTAGTCGCTTCCGGGAGGGCGGGCGCTCCGTCCGCCGTGGAAAACTTCATCCCGTTATATTCAGGAG
>JBOGOY010000292.1:0-5689 GCA_050748185.1 Pyrinomonadaceae bacterium | reverse complement strand
CACCGGGATGCCGGCCTCGCGCAGCGCGCTCGCCGTCCCGCCCGTGCTCAGGATTTCGACGCCGAATCCGCGCAACGATTCGGCCAATTCGACCAATCCGGTCTTGTCTGAGACGCTCAACAGCGCCCGACGAATCCGGCGCAGCCCATCCGTGTTGTGTTCAGCCATAAGATACAAGTGACAGGTGACGAGTGACAGACGGCGGAAACAAAACTATTTCCCCGTTATCCGTCATTTGTCATTAGGTGAACCCGCAAAAGAATAAAACTCAGCGGGGCCAGTCCTCTGATTGAAGGCTCGGAATACGTCCGAAGTCCTGCGGGTTGCGCGTCAGTAGCACGCCGCCCCGGCTGAGTACGATGGCCGCGATGCATAAGTCTTGCGTACCGATCCGTAGCTTACAGGCGAGCAGGTCGTCGTAAGCGGTCACGGCGGAGTCGTCGAAGTCGAGCGCGGGAAAACGCGACAGTTGGTCGAAGGTTTCGTGCAGCCAGTGGTAGGCTTGCGCCAAGTGATTGACAGTCGTCGCACTCCTGACTTGCGCTAGACGCCCGCGCAACTGCTCCTCGATTGAGATGATGCAGATCTCCAGTTCGTCGTGTGAATGTTCGACTTCGAGCAGCTTGGAGGTTAACGGCTCGACGCCTCGCTGGTAGAGGCTCAGATGATCCGTGTCGAGGACGAAGAGGTTCACGACGCCGGCTCTTCCCGATCAACTTCGCGTCGTTCGCGCTGCATCTCGGCGAGAAACACATCGAACGTCGGATCGTCCCGCCTGTTCGCGCCACACATCGCCTGCTGCCTTACGCGCAGCGCCGGTTTCCGTGCTGGCGTCCCCCAATTCGATGGTGACGATCTCGCCGTGCGCGAGCCGCTCGGCGAGCACCCGTTTGGCATTGGCGATTGCCTCCTCGCGCGTCCGCCCCTCTGCCACGCAGGCCGCCATGCCGAGCACAGCGGCGGTAAACAGATCGTCGGACTGACTGCGAACAAGCACTCGGTATTGGGTCGTACTCATGAATCTGAGTGTAGCGTTAGACAACAGCAGTAAGCAATTTCAGGGCGACCTGTCACTCTTTCAAATTATGCACGTGGAGGCGACGGCCGGCGCGCGAAGTGAGTTTGATCTCGACCGGACGCGGGCCGGTTTCGCGCGCCGGGCCTGCGAGGTAATAGCCAATCACGTATTGGCTGTGCAGGTCGTCCGCGATGGCGCGAAAGACCGGGCCGAGATCGACCGTTACCTCTGGTTTCAATGCGTCGCTGGCGTCTCCAATCGCGAAGTACCGACCCCCGGTTTTGGCGGCCAGTTCACGGAACCCTTTAGTCGGGCGGCGGGCGGCGAGCTCGCCGTCGCGCACCGTGTAGAGTGGCAGATGAATGACGTAGAAAGAGACGTTGGCGCGGCGTGCCGCTGCAATGACTTCGGGCACGCGGGCGCGGCTGGCCGAATCGAGCCCGTCACTCAAGAGGACGACGATGCGCCGCTCAGGGAGTTTCGTCTCGGCGGCGGTGAACGCCCACACGGCTTGAAGGGCCGCGTCGAAGATAGCCGTGCGACTATTCGGCCGGGCGGTAAACGAGAAGGCCGCTCGGGCCGGACCCAACTCGGTAGTCAAGGGAAGCGCCAGCGCCGACTGTTCCGAGAAGGTGAGGAGTCCGACGCGCGAGCCCTCGCCGAAACGTTGGAGAAGGGCCAGCGCCGCATCTCTCTGCCGCGCGATCGTGTCGCGCGAACTGCCGGAAGTGTCAACGGCGAACAGCAGCGCGACGCGCGCGGCGGCGTTGGCGAAATAGCTGATCGTGACCGATCTTCCGGCGTCGAGCACTTGAAAGTCCGCCTGCCGCAGATCGGCGACGCGCGCCCCTTTGTTGTCAGTCACCGTGAACGGGAGGGTAACGAGATCGGTGCGGACACGGATCACTTCATCTTCTTCGGCCGGAGACACGTTCTGTGCTGAGATGAGAGAGGGAAGCGTGAGATTAAGGAAGAGAAGGCAGAGGGCCGGGATAAGAGTCCGCGCGGCGCGCTGCGAAAAGTGTGATAGGCGTGCCGGGGCGAGTTCGCTGGTCATGTCACCCGCCGGGCTAAAAGAAAAAACGCCCGAAGAACAGGATGCTCAGGATGACTGCGATCGTAATGATAATGATTTTGACCAGACTCACGGTTTTTCCTCGACTTCGCTGGTTAAAGGAAACCTCAGAAATGATTTAGGCTGCATTTTATCGGCGGATAAAGGAGCCTGTCAACGCGCCCGTGTGGGACAGCACCCCTTTGGCTGAATCTTTGCTGTGACGCATTACGACGATACGAGCCATGTAGTTCCGAGCTTTCCGAGCAGTCGCGCGTTTAGTTCCAGAGCGCGTGGTAGTCGAGTGTCGGGAGAGATAATTAACCGCGGAGACGCAGAGCCGGCGCGCCTCTCTGCGCGCGGCGGTAAAACTCCAGTCCCTGACACTCAACTGAAAACCGAGCTAAAACCCTCACCGGCAAACAGCACGGCAGCTTTAGGTCTTATTAGAATTTGTCCGGAGACTACTGATCCGTTTACGATTCGTGAAGGGCGCGGCCGGGTCGCGGCAAACTTGATTAAATCATTAACTTCGTGAGGGGAGGATAGGTGAAAGAGGACGACACCAGTTTCGTGAGTGATGATCAACAAGAGAGCTTTCCGCCTTCCCGAGCAGGCGCGGTGGCCTGCCTCTGTCTGCTGCTTAGTCTTATTTTTATCACCCCGCAAAGCCTCCGGGCGCTGGAGTCGCAATACACGATCACCGTCGTCTCCACCGCGCCGCCGCGCGTGCGCGTCGATGGCCGGTTCGCGGCGGAGACGAACAAGTGGGTGTTCCTGAAAGACTACGCCGGAGTGGGTGGCCTCGGCGAGCGTGTCGCCGGGTTCACTGCGCTGGATCAGCAAAGCGCCGAAATACCGGTCAGGCTCGTGAGCAACGTTGAGTTTGTGTCCGAACGCCCGGCGAAGGCGTTCCGCTACGAGGTGACTCTCGCTCCGCCCGCCGGCGTGTCGGATGCTTCGCACGTCTCTTGGCTGACGGGGGAGCGCGGCGTGTTGATGCCGGGCGACTTACTGCCTCAAACCTCTCCGAGCGCTTGCCTCAAGCTGACATTACCTCAAGGATGGAAGAGCGCGACGCTTGAGCCACAGTCGGCCGACGGCTGTTACGAAGTGCGGGATTATCAAAAATCGCTCTTCTTCGTGAGCCCGCACCTGCGTCTGTCAGAGGGCCGAGGGCGTGGGCTGAATTTCACCTTTGCGACAGACGGGAAATGGGCCTTCACGGATGAAGAGGTATCTCAGTCGGTGGCCGAGATTCTGAAAGCGCACGAGGACAGCACCGGCGCGACCCCTCTGCGGAAGGCTCTCGTCGTCCTCTCCCCGTTCCCCACGGAGGCGGATGCGAATCGCTGGACCGCGGAGGCGCGTGGCGGAACTGTCTTCATCCTCTCGGGGCGACTGCCGGCGAAAGTCGCCGCCCTCAGCCGTCTCAATGTCGCGCTGTCACACGAACTCTTTCATCTGTGGGTGCCGAACTCCCTTGCGTTGCGCGGCGCTTACGACTGGTTTTACGAAGGGTTTACCCTCTACCATGCGACCCGCGTCGGCGTGCAACTCGGCCACCTGACTTTTCAGAATTACGTGGAGGCGGTCGCCCGCGCCTACGACAATTATCTTTCCGCTCGAAAGGCTTCCGACTACTCTCTGCTCGACGCGGGACGGGAGCGTTGGGGGGCGGCCGGCGACGCGCTCATCTATCACAAGGGAATGCTCGTGGCGTTCCTTTTTGACATGGAGTTGAGAAGGCGTTCCGAAGGGAAAAAATCACTCGACGACGTTTACCGTGCGCTGTTTCGCGGGAAGGGACCAAGAGCCGGTTCAGATGCTAATTCGACTGTCATCGGCGTTCTGGATTCCCTGCTCAGAGACGCGAGCTTCTCCGAGCAGTTTTTCAAAAGCACTCGGATCATCGATCTCAAGCAGTTTCTCCCGGCCTACGGTCTGCGTCTGGAGAACGCCGGGGGGCGCACAAAAATCATGGTCGCCGAGCCACTGGACGCGGCCCGGTACGGCTTGCTTAAGAAAATCGGATACAATCAAAACGCCAACCGGTAGCTGGTCGCGCTCCTCTGTCAGAGGCTGTCTGCAAAGTTCCTCTTCCCCGAAGGGGATAAATTCAATAGCGTAGGGCAACGCCCTTACGAAGATGCAGTATCTGTGTTCCGACTCTGAAAGGGTTGCATTACTCGCTGATTCAACCCTTTCAGGGTCGGGATTCAATCGCCGATGAGATGTAGGGCGTCGCCCTACGCTATTGAATTTGTCGCTTTCAGCGACGAGAGAGACTTTTCAGGCAACCTCTCAAGATTGTCGAGTGGATCGCGATGGTAACGTCGGGGTCGATTGGAGCCACATGGAGTTCCTCCGCAACAAGTTAATCTGATATGCCTAAAAGAAATAATCTCCACCGTTACTTCGGTCCTGCCGCACGCCTTGCCTGCATCGGAATCGTCTCGCTGCTGAGCAGTTGCGTCACGCTGGCGCGGAAAGAGGACACCGGGGTCGTCATCGCGAGGCGTGCACAGGTGCGTAGTTCGACCGCCATTGTGGCCGCCGACTTGTCCGAAGTAACACGCGGCGACGTCGTCGATATCCTCGATTCTAAGGTTGCCGAGACGAATGACCGCTGGCTCCTCGTCAGAGTGCGTGACGCCGAGAACACAGAGGGCTGGATCGAAGAGCGTCACGTGTTGTCGCAAGAACTACTCGATCACTCGCGGCGGCTGGCCGAAGAGGATAAAGACATTCCCGCGCAGGCGACCGGCCAATTGCGCGCCAACACTAATCTGCGCTCGTCACCTGAGAGGGGTGACAACAACCTCCTGCTCAAACTCGAAAGCGGGGCCAATTTCGAGATCGTGGGGTGGAAGCGAGTGGCTAAAGCGAAGAATGCCGAGACGCCGGAGGGTGACGATGCGGCCAAAGATAATGAGGCGTCAGGCGCGTCTCCCAAAGGGGGAAGTGGTGGAGTTGATAAAAACGCCGAAGACGGCACGGAGCTTTGGTATAAGGTGCGGCTGCGCCCGGCGGAATCACCCGCCCCCGCGGGGTGGGTGTTCGGGCGGCAGGTGGACCTGACCGTCCCGAGCGACATCATTTATTACCGGACGGGGAGAGAATTCGTCGCGTGGCAAAGATTAGACAATGCTGATAAGGGACAAATTCCGGCAGGCAAAGACGCCGCCGTTGAGACACCGCTCGGTAGTTGGGTGATCCTCGAAAAGAGCAGCATGAAGAAAGATGGTGATCCGCTGGCCGGCCCGGATTTCGACCGTATCTTTGTGCTGGGATACGACAAGAGCCGGCAGGAACATTACACGGCGTACCGGAGTCCTGACGTGTTCGGGTTGCTGCCGCTCGTGGTGACACGGGGCCAGAATGCGGACGAAACGATCTTCAGCGTCAGAGTCAGGAAAGAGACGGAGGCTCAGGAAGTTCGATTCAAAGCGTATAAGGACAACCGAGGCATCTTGAGAATCGAGCCCCTTGACGAACTGCCCCGCTCAAGGAAGTAGCCGACGCTCTCGGGTCAATGGGCATAGCTTCAATCAAACGAAGCCAACGCAAATTAAAGTTGCCGGTTTTCACCGCGTCAGCGGTGGCTTGAACTTAGC
>JBOGOY010000291.1:0-5692 GCA_050748185.1 Pyrinomonadaceae bacterium | reverse complement strand
CGCGGAGGCTGCTCGACGAGGCGTCGCGCTACGAGGCGCGCAAATATACGGCCGTCGCGCACAAACTGCTGGCGCAACTGGCCGCCGAACGCGGCGATCTCGCGGCGGCGGAAGATCATCTGAGCGCGGCGATTGCTCAATTACACACGCACCCCGTATCCGTCGTCGAATGGAAAGTGTATGCGCTGTTAGGGCGCGTCCGCTTGCGCCGCGACGATCCGGCGGGCGCCCACGAAGCTTTCGGCAAGTCCGCCGCCATCGTCTTTCAGATCGCAGAGAGCGTCCGCGACTTGAAACTGCGCGAGACCTTTCTCGACTCATCCGCCGCGCGTGAAGTGCTCGCAGCTTCCGGCGCGCTGGCACTCGTCTAACAGGGCGTCACCATCTCCGGCTCAGCGGAGGCCAAGGCCGACGGCTGCCGCCGGATCGATGCGCCGCGGTACGGGCGTGTTCACCGTCCGGGCGGTCGCAACGATGCGCTCGACCACTTGCGCCGCACCCATCCCCTGATTCTTCGCGAGGATCAGCGCCGCCTCGCCCGCGACCAGCGGCGCGGCCATCGAGGTTCCGCTCCACACGCCGGTACCACCGTCGGGCACAATGCTCAGAATACGCTCGCCGGGCGCGAGCACACGCACCCACGGCCCCCGCGTCGAGAACGCGGACAGCGTGTCGCTCTGCGTGCTGGCCCCGACCGCCAGCGAACCCGCGACGCCTTCGGCCGCTGGGTAAATCCGTGTCAGGTTGCCGGTGTTCCCTGCCGACGCGATCACGACCGCGCCGCCCTGTCGCCACGCGAGACAGCCGTCGGCGGTGGCGCAACTACCGTCATCACAGTCCTCATCGAGATCGTCGTCGTCGTCGTTGCCGCGGCAGGTCACGGCGGCGACGATCTCGGCCAGTAGTTCCGTGCGCCGGCGTGTGCCGAGGCTCATGTTGATGACCTGCGCGCCGTCGTCTGTGTTGGGGTCGCCGTCGGGGTTGGCCGCATAGGCAAGCGCCTCGGCCAGCACCCAGACGTTGCCGCGCCCGTGCTGGTCCAGCACGCGGACGGGGATGAGCTTCGCCTCGGGCGCGACGAGGGCGACAAGCCCGGCGACGTGAGTGCCGTGGCCGTAGGTCGGGTTCAAGTCGTGCGCGCCGACTTCACTCGGGTCCGAATCGAAATCAACGAAGTCGAAACCGCCGAGCATCCGCCCGGCAAGCGCCGGGTGCGACGAGTCAACGCCAGTGTCGAGCACGGCAACGCGCACGCCGCCGCCGCGCGTCGCGTTGAGCGCTTCCGGCAACCGGATGGCGCTACTGAACCACGGGTTGGCGTACTCGCCGGCGCCGCCGCCGGCCCACGATTCGCCGCCAGCCCACGACTCGCCGCCGCTCTCCGGCGGCTCGGCGATGAAGTTCGGCTCCGCGTAAATGATGCGTAAGCGGAGATCGTTCATGAGCCGCTCGGCCAGCTGGGGCGGGGCGACGGCCGGATTGAGGATCCGCATCCGGTAGATGGGTCGCGAGCCGAACTGATCGAGCGGTGTGTGGGCCAGCCCGTAATCCCTCGCCACGGCAGAGAGAGACGCGCCGGGGGCCAGCTTGATCACTACTTCCCCGGGCGCGTACTCATCCGGCGAGGGTGTCTGTGCGACCGCGCCGTGCCCGACACAGAGCATGACGGTGAACAACACCAGCGGGTTGAAGAAACGCGCGTGTATCCGACTCATGATTCCCCTCCTAAACAGCGGCGTATTAAATTCTACCCCGTGTGGACAGAGCACTGGCCGGACGTGGAAATACATGCCGGCCGCGAAATGTTTCGCCGCTCATTGATTGACGCGCGCCGAAGACCTCGGCCGCGCACACCTCACCAGCGCCCGACCAGAATGAACGGCGACCAAAAGAACGGGTGCTCCTGCTCTGTGAGCATCGCGCACTGCGCCCCGCGCAAAGCCGCCGCCGGCGTCTCCCCGGCCCGCAGGCGCGTGTAGAGGTCGGTCATCAGGGCGGCTGTCGCCTCGTCGTCCACGTTCCACAGGCTCAGCATCAACGACGGCGCGCCGGCTGAAAAGAACCCGCGCGCCAATCCGATCAACTCGTTGCCCGGCGCCACCGCACTCAACCCGGTCTCGCACGCGCTCAGGACCACCAGCTCGCAATTGAGGCCCAGCCCGTAGGCGTCGCGCATCGTGAGCCACCCGTCTGACAGCCGCAGGGCCGAAAAGGGAGGGTTGTCCGGCCTGAACTGCCCGTGACAGGCGAGGTGCAACAAGTCCGCCGCGGGGGCGGCCTCACGCAGCGCCGCGAGGGTCGCGCTCCGATCCAGCAGAACGTCAGACTGGGTGAAGAGCGGCGCGAGTGTGTTGATCTCGTCGCGCATGTGCGGCGTCTGCCCGTCCGGGACGCCGAGCAGCAAGGCGCGTCGTATGTTACGGCGAGGCCGATCGAGGCAGTGGCGCAGGACGCCGGCGCTTGGGGCGTAGCAGACTTCACGGCGCTCGATGACATAGCCGCTGCCGTCGTCGAGCGCGTGGAAAGGAACGTAGTGCAAGACACGGTCGGGGACCACGAGTAGCCGGCGCACCCCGAGCCGCGACTCGATCGGCCTGAGCAAGATGTTGTAAAGAGCGCGCAGGTGGTGGCGGGTGCGCGCCGTCAGACTCGTCAGGTGCGCGCGCACGTGACGCGCTCCGCCGCGCAGCGCCCCGAGCTGAAAATGCAACTGGCCGAGGGCACGCTTCACCTGCCCTTCGGTCCCCAGCCGTCGGAACACTTCGACGCCCTCGTCCGTCACGACGAACGCCAGTAACTCGCCATCGAGATGAGTGTACTCAACCAGCGCCGTCTCCGTGCCGAGATCGCGTTGCAGCCGATCGAAGTCGAACGGCTCGACGCGGGCGACGAGCGAGTCCTCGCCGCGCAGTTGGAGTTGGCGCATCACCTCTAGCACTTGGGCCTCGCGTTCGCGGACGGCGTCGTGGAGCGACGGCATCGAAAACCCGCGCTCGCCCACGCCGTCCGGCGGGCGGTTAATCTGGCCGTAATACCAGTTCAACTCTTCGCGCAACTCGCCGAGGCGCGTCAGCAGTTTGTGATCGCCCGGATCGCGCGGCTTCGGAGTTGGGGCGACGCTACCGTTCATCATTTCCAACAGAGCGCGTGACCGCGCCCGCTCGACGTAGCCGAGCGCCTCGACGACGCGGCCCTCCCCGCCCTCTGTGAGGCACAGCCGGACGAGTTCGGCGTAGGGCGTCAGTTTGTCGGTGATGAACGCCGTGCGGAACTCTTCGGCCGGCAACGGCGCGCGCAACTCTTCGATCAGGGAGACGGCCCGCTTGAACGACGCCTCGGCGGCCCCCAGATCATAAGTGGCGGCGGATAAGTACCCGAGCGACGTGTGGCAGCGCAACGCGACCTGCGGCATGGCCTGCTGCTCGGCGTCGTCAAGCGCAGCTTCCAACAGTTTCCGCGCCTCGGGCTTGCGGCCCAGTGCCCGC
Source organism: Pyrinomonadaceae bacterium (assembly GCA_050748185.1). Lineage (GTDB taxonomy): Bacteria > Acidobacteriota > Blastocatellia > Pyrinomonadales > Pyrinomonadaceae > JACCRA01. The sequence goes on along the minus strand of JBOGOY010000291.1, from coordinate 2,207 downwards.
GTCGCCTCGCCTCGCAACCAGCGCGCCAGCAGCAGCCGCCCCCACAAACCGGCGGCGGCAAACGTCTCTTCAGTTTGTTCGGCCGCCCTCTTCGCCGAACCATAATCGCCGGCCGTGTAGTAAAGCTGCGCCTCGAATAAAATGACTAGCGCCGCGCCCACGGCATTGCCTTCCGCGGCGTACAGGGTGTGCGCTTCGGCGAAGAGCGCGCGCGCTTCTTCGCGCCGGCCGAGTTGCTGGCAGGCCCGCCCGTGGTAGGCCAGCGCGCGCGCCCGGTCGGCGCGCATTCCCAACTCGGCGAACGACTGCGCGACCCGCCCGTAGATCGCCGCCGCCTCGGGTGCGAGGTTCAGTTCGAGGTAGGCGTCGGCCATCTCCTGCTCGGCGATGGCCGACTTGTGCGGCATCTTCAATTCGTCGAAACGGCGGCGGGCCCGCTCCAGATAATCGAGGGCGCGATCATAGTGCCCTTGAAAAAGCGCGAGGTAGCCGAGGCTCGCCTCGATTTCGGCCTGTGTGATGGCGAGCCCGTCCCTCTCGGCCCGCGCGAGACACTGTCGATAGAGTTGTTCGGCGTCGCGGAATTTGTGCTGGAACGACAGCAGGTAGGCCAGCGAGTTTTCGATCTGAGCTAGTTGCTTCTGATCGTTAAGGGCGAGAAAGCGTGCGCGCGCGGCGCGCAGGAAACGCTCGGCCTCTGGATAGCGTTCGCGGCGGCGGTAAATGTTGCCGAGGTTCTGTTCGATCTTGCCGACGGCCAATGCGTCGCCGTGCTCGTCGAGCACCGCCCGCGCCTTCAGCCCGCACTCGATCGCCTCGTCGTAGCGCCCGAGCATGGCGAGCGCGTAAAGCTTCAGCACCTGCGTCGCCGCCGCGGTGTCGGGTTGCGCGAGTGAAAGAAAGCGCGCCTCAGCCTCGTCGAGTTGCGCGAGCGCACGCGTCATCTGGCCGTCGATCATCGCGGCGTAGCCACCGGCCCACGCGGCCAGCGCGCCCACTTCCGGCTCGACAACTACTTCGCCGAGCGCCGCCAGCGCGGCGGCCGCGCCGGTCACGCGCGCCGGATCGCGCCCCCAGGCGTCGAGGCACAGAGCCTTCAACGCGCGTGCGAGTTGAACGTCGGCCAGCGCGGCGTGCGACTCCAACAACGCCCCGCGCCTGCTTCCGTCGGCCAGCGTCAGACGCTCGGCCAGTTCGACGACTTCCATTCAATCACCCAGTTCGAGGGCCGGCACGACGACTTCGATCTCGCCCGGCAGAGTCAGGCTCAGGCTGTAAGTCCCGGCCGACACGGACGGGAGTTTGAACTCGCAGAGTTGGTCGAGCGCCGTCTCGGCAGTCTCTTCATGTCCGCTTAACACGACCGAACCGCCCGACTCGCCCCCGACGCATGAAGAGCCTAACACCTGTCCTGCGACGACCCACGTCTCGCCCGCACCCGGCGTGATCCGCAGGTCTAAATCGTTCTCGCCGGCGTTGAAGAGAAGTTGGCGGGCGGTCTGCGGCTGGCCGGCGCGGATGCCGAAAGCCGGTGACATCGTGTGGCTGTCGAAAGTAAGGGCGGCGACGAGACGCCGCGCACCGGCGACTGCCGCAGCGATCGTCTCGGCGGCCACGTCGGTCGCGCGCCGCCGCCGGAACAGGCTCACCGCCGACACGATGGCGTGCGACGGCGCATCCTCCGACCGGTCGCTCCGCATCAACTCGACCGCGCGCCGGAGGCGGCCCAGCGCCGCGGCACAGTGGGCGCACGCTTCGAGATGCGCGCGCGCCTCGGCGGCGCGCGCGGCCGGGGCGAGACCCTCGGCGAGGTCGGCCAGCACGGTGAACGGGACGTGAGGGGATACAAGGTTCATACGGCAACAACTCCACTGACGGCGAAATTGATTAGTTCCGCACACCTGACAGTGGGCTGAAGGGCAGCGAAAATACACGCCATCCCTAAATTGTTGAGGAGCCGGAGCAGTTTCTGGAGGCAGCGGGCGCGCGTCGGCCCGACGCCGCCCTCCCTGATGCCAACGGCCGCCGCGATCTCGGCATAGGGTGGCGGCTCGTCGCAGTAAAATAACAACGTCAGCAGCCGGCGACAGCGCTCGTCTAGTTCGCCGAGCGCTCGCTGCACCAAGTGCTGTTCTTCGAGGGCCAGCAGTTTCTCGTCCGGCAAAGGCGAGCCGTCCGGCGTGGCGACCAGCTGCTCCCCAGCATCC
>JBOGOY010000290.1:0-5692 GCA_050748185.1 Pyrinomonadaceae bacterium | reverse complement strand
CGGTAGAACTGCGCGCCGCAGTAGAAGACGACGGGCGTCGTGAGCGCGAGTTGCAGCCAGTTGACGCCGGAAAAATTGAACAGATCGATCCGCCCGTGCGACATCGCGATGACGAGCACGGGCAGAGACAGCGCCGCCGCGACGATGAACTTGCGGCGCAGGGAGCGATACTCTTCGGCGCGTGCGTCGGCTTCCGTCTCTCCCGCCGCCGCGCCTCCGCCCCCGCCGCCCGGCACATCGCGCACTCGGTAGCCAAACTCCTCGATGGCACGGCGAATCGTCGCGACGTCCGCCGCGCCCGACAGGTACTCGGTTCGGACTTCCATCGTGCCGAGATTGAACTCGGCTTTGATGACGCCTTTCAACCTGTGCAGATGTTTCTCTAACGGCTGGCTTGAGCCGGAGGGCCGCGCCGAATCGTCCAATACGAAATCAGCGCGAGCCGTACCGGCCGTGCCGTAACCGACGCCCTTCACCGCGTCGATCAACCGGCCGACTCCGGTCGCACGCGGATCGTACTCGACGGTGGCGCGTGAAGTGGCAAAGTTGACAGACGCCTGCCGCACCCCCTCGTGTCGCGCCAACTTGCGCTCGATGCGCCGCGCGCACGCCGCGCAGGACATCCCCGTGATCGGCAGATCGATGCGTTCGCCCACGCTGTCCGGCGTGCTGCGCGTGTGGCGATTTCCGTTGAGCGGCGCGCCTTCGATGGCATCTTCGGGTGCCTCCTCATCTGTCTCCGCGGCACGTGCGAAGCCGGCCGGGTCCGCGTCGAACCGCTGCCGGCAAGCTGCCGAGCAGAAGTAATAAGTGACGCCCTCGTACTCGCTGCGACCCGCCGCCGACTGCGGCTCGACCATCATGCCGCAGACGGGATCAGTAACCTTGATGGCAGTCGTCATGGCTTTTTCTTCCTCTCCGCCCGGCCCTGCTCAAAGCCACGCGGGGCAGGCGCTCCGTGAACGAGGTGTGTTCCTTCGATGAGCCCGCAGACGTGTCCTTCGACATCGCCCTTTTCGTCCCACTCCGCCAGAGCCGCGGCGAGTTCCCTGCGATAGCGGCGCATCCGCGCCATGCGCTCGTCCAGTTCCGCGAGACGGCGGCGCACCACCTCGCGCACCTCGGCGCAAGGGCTCTGACCGGCGCGCTTCTCCGCGATGACCTGTTTGATCTCTTCGAGCGAGAACCCGAGCACCTGCGCGCGTTTGATGAAGGCAAGTCGCTCAAGCGCCTCCGCGTCGTACACGCGATAGCCGCTATAGGTGCGGGAGGGGCGATCCAGCAGCCCGCTCTTTTCATAGAAGCGCAGAGCCTCGATGCCGATGCCGCTGCGCTTCGACACTTCGCCTATCTTCAGCCCCGCGTCTTTGCCGGTCGTCGCTTCGCGACGCTTAACCGCTCCTCTTTTCATCAACGATGACGCTCCCCCTGCAACTTATGCGCTCTCAGTCTGGATTGATACGGACATCATAAACCCCGTAGTCGAATACAGAGTCAAGGGGAAATCCAGAGCGTTCGGCGAGAGGCTTGGCCGGACCTGCGGACGGCGAACAACTCCTCAGCGTCGCCGGCCGGCGCGTTGGTTCTTTAATCGCCGGCCGCGCGCCTTTCGGCATCACAGGAATCTTCACCATTCACCATCTACAATGAAGTGTGAATACGTTCGGTGCTCAACGCCTTTCGGCATCACAGGAATCTTTACGTCAACCACGACCTCAATGCGGTAGTGGGTCATTTTCAATGTTGAACCGCAGAAAGCCTCCGTATTGACAGCCGCCGCCCTCTGTCATATTTTCCCCGCACATTTCCAACCTCGCGCGGTCCACGATTACCACTCAAAACGGAGGTCCACATGAAAACGACTCGAATCATAGCGTTAGCGGTGCTGATCGTCGGAGGCGGTTTGGCGCTGCACGTGGCGCGGGCGCAGCAGCCGGGAATCAAGCGCACCGATCTCCAGCGGAACGACCTGAGCGTCCCGGGACGCGAGGTCGTGCAGGTGTGCGTCGATTTCGCCCCCGGGGTGGTGGCCCCCAAGCACAGCCATCCGGGCGAAGAGATCGTCTATACCATAGAAGGCTTGCTGGAGTATCAACTTGAGGGCAAGCCGCCGGTGACGCTCAAGGCCGGTGAGGTCTTGTTCATCCCTGCCGGAACGATCCACGCGGTGAAGAACGTCGGCAGCGGCAATGGGGCGGAACTCGCCACATATGTGGTCGAAAAAGGGAAACCGCTCGTCGTGCTGGCCGAATGAGCGCCGGGTGAGGTAACCGGAGGCGACCGCAAGGCGCTTACACATTATGACCAACGCGGCTTTCGGACTGGCTAAAGGCTGCACGCACGGGCCGGTCGTGCGTTTCACGAACCGGGTACGTGTACGGACAAGTTGCACAAAAGGAGAACACACGATGACCGAACTGGAAAAAGTACAAACCGACATGAAGCTCGAAGTCGTGTTGCTCGGCGTTTCCGACGTCGACCGCGCGAAGGCGTTCTACGAAAATCTCGGCTGGCGGCTCGACATCGACATCGCTGCGGGCGACGACTTCCGCGGCGTGCAGATGACGCCGCACAACTCGGCAGCCTCGATCATCTTCGGCAAGGGTGTCACGTCGGCTGAGCCCGGCTCGGCGCACAGCTTGGTCCTCGCCGTGGACGACCTCGACGCCGCCCGCGACGACCTCGTCGCCCGCGGCGTCGAAGTGAGCGAGGTCTTCCACTATGCCGGCGGTCCCTTCAACAACGCCGTGGAGAACCCACGCATCGACGGGCGCGACCATGAGGGTCGTTCCTACTTCTCATTCGCCTCGTTCGAGGACCCGGACGGGAACGGGTGGCTGCTCCAAGAGATCACGACGCGGCTTCCCGGCCGCGAGTGGGAGTTGACGCGGGCAAGAGCCACGGACGTCGCAACCCTTGCAGAGTTCCTCCACGAGACGGAAGAGCACCACGGCGACTACGAGAGGACGCATGCCGAGCACCACTGGTGGGACTGGTACGCTCCCTACCTGAGCGCCCGTCAGAACGGCAGCAGTCCGGAGGAGGCGGCCCGCGCCGCCGACCGCTACATGGAGGAGGTGCTTCATGTTCTTCCCAGATGACGCCGTTCGAGTGGCCGCACTCTCCGAGTACGTCGACCGTTAGGTGAGTGACCTTCTTCTACAGCGACCGCCGGAACAGACGCGCGTGCGGTCGCAGGAGCGCGGGGGGCGAGAGTGTGGCTAGTCACTACACGCCCCGCGTGGCGGGTGGCTCCGTCAGAGGCACGATGTAATCCTACTTCTTGCCTGTTGAACAGTGAAAATGACCCACGACCGAAGGCGTAACTTTTTTCCGGCGTGTGACGACGGCCTCAGCGTGACGAATCCAAAGCCTTTGGCGCTGAACACGACTCGTCACTCAAACCCTGCGCTGCCCGTAGTCGCAGTACTCGACGACGGGGCAGCGTTGGCACAGCGGGTCGCGGGGGCGGCAGCAGCTTCGGCCGTGGCGGATCAGGTTGACGTGGAAGGAGTAGAACTTGCCGGCCGGCACGAGCCGGGTCATTTGGTCGTGCGCCCACGCATCCGAACCACGCATGGGAACCAGTCCGATCCGGCGCAGGACGCGGAAGATGTGCGTGTCGAGCGGGAAGACCTCTGTGCCGCAAGCGAAGAGCAGCGTGCAGGCGATCGTCTTGGGGCCGACGCCGCGAAAGCGTGTCAGGTATTGGGTCGCCGCTTCCGCCGTCAGTTCGCGCAGAAAATTGAGGTCGAGCGAGTCGCGCTCTTCCTTGATGTGCCTTAACAGGTCTTTAATTACCCGCGCCTTCTGCCGGGCCAGACCGCCAGACTGAATCGTGCGGGCAATGGTCGCCTCGCGGGCGCGCAAAGCGTCGTCCCAAGTGGGAAAGCGACGCTTGAGGGCGTCGAAGGTGCGGCGGCTGTTCGCGTCGGTCGTCGCCTGCGAGAGAATGACGTGAATCAGCATGTCCAGCGGATCGACGCCGAGATGGCGATTCTCCGGCACGCCGTAGACGCGCTCGAGGTTCTGCACGAGGTAATGGACAGGCTTCGCCTCGGTCATGCCTTCGGTCCCGACGGCGCACAACTGAGTATCCACAGCCCCCGAGTGAGTCAAACGCCCTGCCGAAACTGGATTCATCAATTTCCGGCCTCCTCCTGCGCCCATGCGGCGCATTCCCTTTTCGGCCAAACCATGCCGGCCCTCCTTCGTCCTTCCGATTCTGCCACGCCTTGCGGTCAACTTGGTTGAACACCTTTCCAAGCTGACCGACACACTCAGCAGACGCTGGTCGGCGGCAGGCTCCGTCTACAAGTTAACCCTCATATCATCAGCAAGTTAATCAACTAGATGAATTGTGGCCTGAGATTCGCCTAAGCGATGCCGAGTGCCTTTCCGGCTACTCCTCGCCCGACCATCATTTGAAAACGCCGCGACCCAAAACGCTACAGGCGAAAACTTCGCGGACAGAGCCACAAAGATTAAACACGCCGGCAACTCCGAATGATGCCGACGGCAGAGTAAAGCGGCTAATCTCGGCCGCCATTTACCGGAGCCAAATCGAATTTGCCCGGCGAAGGATAAAGAATAATGATACGCCATAACCGTTCGCGATTCCTTACTTTGTTCACCGCCTTCTCGCTGGCGCTGTTACTCGTCGGGGGCATCCTGATCACGGATCGCTCGCGCGCGAGTGCTGCTACCGTCGGTGAAAAGTCACACGCTGAGCGTCTCCCGCTGCTCTCCCGCTACGCCACGGACCTCACCGCACAGGCCGGGGCGCAGGCCGCGCAGTCGGCCGACGAGGACGCCACCACCACCCTTAACCGTCTGACCCGCACGCTCGCGCGCACACCGCAAGTCAGCCCCGTACTACTCGACGAGACGGGCGCGGCGCGCGCCAGACAGTTAACCGCATCGCTAGCGAGGACGATCGCGCGCGGGGACGCGGCGGGGCTGAAGCACAAGCGGCTCTTCCGCCTCGATCTCGCGGCGCTATCGGCGGGCGAAGATTTTGAGGGGCGTCTCCAAGCGATCCTCGCGGAAGCGGCCGGCGTCGGGCGCGGAAGCGTCGTGCTGGTCGTCGATGAGTTGAACTCGATCGTCGGCCCCGGCGCGGCCTACGGAGAACGCGCCGCGACGTTGCTGCGCGACGCGCTCACGCGCGGCGAATTGCAATTGCTCGCCGCCGCCACGCCCGAGTTCTTCGCTCAACAGATCTCGACGGACGCGGCGCTGTCCAAGCTCTTTCAGAGAATTTCTCTCGACGCCACGGACGAAGACGCGGACGACGTTTCGCGCCAGTCGCGCGAGGCCGCCGGCTTCGTCGGCGACAAGATTTCATCCGACCTGCGCGAGATGATCGCGGGCGGCGCCGAGGGCGCTCGTGTCCGCCTCATCCTGCAAGCGGGCGACACCAACGACGCCCGGCTCAAGGCGTTACTCAAAAGCCAACAGGCGCGCGTCGTCAGCCGGATGAGCGGGCTCGGGATGTTGGAAGTCGAACTGCCCGCCGCCGCCGTCGAGAAGGTGGCTGAGGCCGGCGCTGTCAACTACCTGTCGCCCGATCAGCAAGTGCTCCCGTTCGGCAGTCACGTCACGCGCACCAGCGGCGTGGATGCCGTCCGCCTCCAATCGTCCGGCAGCGACGGCGATAACGCCTTCCTGCTCGACGGCGCCGGCGTCGGCG
>JBOGOY010000289.1:0-5715 GCA_050748185.1 Pyrinomonadaceae bacterium | reverse complement strand
CCGCGCAGATCGGGCATCAGCAGCGCTCGCTCGCTCGCGGCGGCGTACACCACCTCGCCGACGCCGCCGGCGCGCGTCTCCCGCTGAAGGGGTTCGGCGGGCGTCGCGATCTCTGACGAGCCCTCGCCGCTCTGTTGCCCGGCCGCCGCGTGATGGCTCTCTGATTGGTCCCCCGCGACCGCCGCCCCTGTAGCACTCTGTCCTTTGGCGAGTTGCTCGCGGTAGGGCTGCCCGTCCTCCTTGAACTCCACGTCTGGCGTGACGTTCAGGTATGGCAGCACCGTCTCCGCGATCTCGCGGAAGATGGGGGCGGCCACATCGCCGCCGTGGTACGCGCCGGCGGGCTCGTCCACTACGACCGCGATCACTACCGAGGGGTTTTGGATCGGGGCGAAGCCCACGAACGAGGCGACGTGCCGGGTCCGCGAATAGCTCCGCGTCCGCGGATCGATCTTCTGTGCCGTGCCGGTCTTGCCGGCGGCGCTGTAGCCGTCGGGCTGCGCCAGTTTGGCCGTGCCTTTGAGCGTCACGCTTTCGAGCATCGTCCTGAGCGTCCGCGCCGTCTGCTCGCCGACGATGCGTCGCGACTCGGACTCCGCGCGCCTGACGACGTGGCCGCTGTCGGCATCGCGCACTTCTTTAACGAGGTGCGGCGCGACGCGCACGCCGTCGTTAGCCACCGCGCCGAAGGCCGAAGCCATCTGGACCGGCGTGACGCCGATCTCCTGCCCGATGGCGATCGACCCGATCGACGATTTCTGCCAGCGCGCCACCGGGCGCAGGATGCCCGCCGTCTCACCCGACAGTTCGACGCCCGTCTTCGCGCCGAAGCCGAAGCGGCGGATGTAGTCGTGCATCCGCCCGTCGCCGACGCGCAGGCCCAACTTGATCGCCGCGACGTTGCTCGACTTCGCGAGCGCCTCCGTCATCGTCAGCGTGCCGAACGCCGTGTGATCGCGGATGACGCGCTTCGCCACCGTGATCGAGCCCATCTGGCAGTCGATGCGATCCTCGGGCTTGATTAACTTCTCCTCCAACGCGGCGGCGAAGGCGACGAGTTTGAAGGTCGAGCCCGGCTCGTAAATGTATTGGAGCGCCTGATTGACCCGCCGTTCGGGCGCGAGACTTTTAGCTTTGTGTGGGTCGAACGTGGGCGCATTAGCGAGCGCGAGGATCTCGCCCGTGCGCGGATCGATAACGACTGCCGTCGCCGACTTGGCGCGGGTGCGCTGGAGGGCGGAAGCTAATGATTGCTCGACCGCGTGTTGGACGTTCTGATCGATCGTCAACACGACGGACTGGCCCGCCTCCGGCTCGGTCTCGCCGCCTTCGTAGGCGCGCCCTTTGGCGTCGCGGTCGAGCCACATCTTGCCAGCCTCGCCGTCAAGCGCGGCGTTGTGAAACAACTCGACGCCGGCCAGCCCCGCTTCGTCCGTCCCGACGAACCCGAGCACGTGAGCCGCCAGAGAGCCGTTCGGGTAAAAGCGTTTGGCCTCACGCTCGACGTGGAGGCTCTCCAGCTTGAGGGCCGCCGCACGGGCCGCGCGCTCGGGCTCGACTTTGCGCGCCACCCACATGAACTTTTTATTCGCGGCCTTCGCCTGCGCGAGCCGCTCTGTCAACGATTCGCGATCGAGACCGAGCGCCTCGGCGAGTTGGCGCGCCGCCTCATGCGGGTCGGCGATGAGTTGCGGCTCGACGAAGAAGGAATCCACACCGACGCTGCGCGCCAGTTCCCGCCCCTGCCGGTCGAGGATCAGGCCGCGCAAGGGTCGGGTTTCAAGCTCTCGCTGCTGCTGGCTCTGCGCGAGTGCGCTCAAGGCTTCGTGCTGCCAGACTTGCAGTTGCACGAGGCGGCCACCGATGACGAGCATCCACAGGGAGAGTGAGAGGACGACGAAGGAAGCGCGCCGTTGCGAGCTATCGGGTCGAGCGTTGCTGCGGCTGTGTCGCGCCATAGAGCGTTCGGGCATAGGCAACAGTCGGCAGTTCGGTTAAGAGGGCCAAATGCGCTTCGAGAAACGTGGCGGAGAAGAACCGGCGGCTGGGGCGATTCTTCAGAAACTGCTGGGGCCGCGCGCCCGACATGGGGGAATTCAGAGGCGCGGCGGGGGGGGCAGCGGCGCGCGCCTCCGCGACGAGGCGCTCAACTCTTCGACTGCCCGGTGTCGGGATGACGACTGCGACACAGCCGTGGCGTCAATGTCCGTGCGCGCCGCGGACTGCTCGCCTACGGCCAGATTCGTTTCCATTTGGTGGGGCCGCGCCGGTTGTAACCCGAGCCGTCGCGCCGCGCGTTCGAGCGTGGCGGGCGACGTGGCTTCGCTTAGTTCAAGCTGTAACTGCCGTTGCTCTTCCAGTAGCCGGGCGCGCTCGCGTCGCAGTTCTTCGTTCCGATAGCCGTGGCGCACCGCCGCAAAGTGCAAACAAAGGACGACGACGAAGCCACCCGCGACCAGTAAGCCCCCGGACAACAGCCAGAGTTGCCGCGCGAATGCGCCGCGGTCGCGCTCTCGTCTCACGTCAGAGTTGCGGTATTGCTGCTGTGGCGGCAATCTTCTCATCTCACATCACCGGCCGAGCCTTCGGCCCTATCGCCCTGTGCCGGCACGACGGCCGGCGAGTTGGCACTCTTCTCTATATGTCGCCCCGAGGGCACTTGACTCTACAATCGCGAAAAACGCTCGTCAGTTCGCTGCTCAAAGCTTTTCGCAGGCTCGCAACTTAGCGCTGCGTGCGCGCGAGTTCTCGGCCAGTTCCTCCGGTGTCGGCACCACGGGTCGGCGTGTCAGAATCTCCACCGCGCGCCGCGCGCCGCAGGAGCACACCGGGGCGTGGGGCGCGCATTCGCACTGCCCAGCCAGCCGGCGCAGTGCGCGCTTCACAATGCGGTCTTCGAGCGAGTGAAAGCTGATGACGACGAGGCGCGCCCGCGACCGCAGGAGATCGATGGAAGATTCAATGAACTGAGCTAACTCTTCGAGTTCGCGGTTGACGGCGATGCGTAAAGCTTGGAAAGTGCGCGTCGCGGGGTGGATGCGATCGCCGCGCTTCTGCGGGCCGGCGGCACGCCCTACGAGTTCGGCCAACTCAGCGGTGGTGGCGACGGGCCGCCCCTGCTCGCGCCGTTCGACGATCCAGCGGGCGATGCGCCGCGAGCGTCGCTCTTCCCCGTACTCGTAGATGATCCGTGCGATCTCATCTTCGGGGAGCGTGGCGAGGAGTTCGGCGGCGGTCGGTTCAAAGCCTTCCGCGTCCATCCTCATGTCGAGCGGCGCGTCGTGCCGAAAACTGAACCCGCGTTCCGGCGTGTCAAACTGGAGCGAAGAGACGCCCAAATCCGCCAGCACACCGCCGCTCACGCCATCCTCGGTCGAACCGCTCGCTGCCTCATCCCGAATCACGTCGGCGATCTCGCGAAAGTTCGCGTGGACGGCGCGGAAGCGTTGCCCGAAACGCGGTGTGAGTCGCGCGTCGGCGATGCGGATCGCCTCGCGGTCACGGTCAAGGCCGATGACGTGGGTTTCTGGCGACGCTTCCAGAAGAGCCTCGCTGTGGCCGCCCATGCCGAGCGTGGCGTCAACAAACAGCCCGCCGCGTTCCGGCGCGAGGTAGCGAACAGTCTCAGCGAGTAACACGGGGCGGTGGGATGCGTCCGGCCCCCCTCCGGGCAATATCATCACCGCCACCCCGTGATGTCAAAGAACCTTTTTGGGGGTTGGGGGTCGGGGGTTGGGGGTCGGGGAAAGAGCAGACCCAACCTGCGGCATGGTTGCCGTCTCTTTGTCTTAACCCCGGCCCCTAACACCTGACACCCGGCCCCTTCTAAATTCCCAGCCGTGCGATGGCCGCTTCGTCTTCCTCTGTATAAGGTTCTGCAAGCAGTCGCTGCTGGAATTTATCCAGTTCCCAAACTTCCAGATAATTCAAATATCCGAGTACGGCCACGTCGCCGGCAATACCTGCCGTCTTTCTGAGCAACGGGTGAATCAAGATGCGCCCCTGACCGTCCATCGTCGCCTGTTGGCCGAAGTAATTGGTGCGATCGAGGAACTTGCGTCGGGCCGGATCCATCGACGGCAACAGAGCCAGTCGGTTCTCAATACCTTCCCACTCAGGCAGCGGATAGATGCGTGCGTGCTCACCCGTCAGGCTCGTCACGTAAACTTCCGCCCCGTGCTGGTCCTGAATGTGGCGACGAAACGCTGTCGGCACTTTGAGTCGCCCCTTGGAATCAATCCGCGCCGTGTAATTTCCTCTTAACATAAGGGTTCGGCGTATGATTCGGGGGCAGTGCTTGCTTAAAAGTTAAAGTAACACTTAAGGGTGTCACGCCAAGCTACTCTTAGTAGCCCACTTCTAGCCACTTTTCTCCACCCGCCGCGCATAGTACGCCCGCCTTGAGACCACTGTCAAGCCCCAAAACATGGATTATCAATTTTTTTAAGCACGATTTGGTGTAAAACAGCCTCTCAGTGTGCAGTCAAATAATACAAAACGTGGAAGGTCTTAAGCAGTTAAGCAGTTTGCGGATTGGCGGGCGGAGAGGAGCGCGGGGGACAAGATCGCGAAAGTCACTTGTCAAACACGAACCCTCAACGTCTGCCACTTTCAGCCGCAATCTTGTATAGTGCGACCCGAGTTCAAAACAACACTTCGCGGATAGGTCTTACTGTCTTTGCATGAACAGTTTTGGCCCCCTTTTACTCTTCGGCGTGCTGGCCGCGCTGGCGAATGTCGCGGGCGGTTTGCTGATCGCCCGCCCCGGCACGCCGCAGCGACGCGACGCACATACGCTCAGGTATCTCGTCGCGCTGGGCGCGGGTTTCATGTTGGCGGCCACCTTTTTGGAGATACTGCCCGAGGCCGTCCAACTGTGGGCTGAAGAAGTGGGCGCTCAAGCGGATTTGGGCCACGCGGTCACGCGCGCGATGACGCTGCTGCTGGCCGGTTATCTGCTCATTCATCTTTTCGAGCACACCCTCGCGCCTCATTTCCACTTCGGTGTGGAAACGCACCCTGAAGCACTCCTGCGCCGTTCGGCGGCCTACACGGCCATCGGTGGGCTTTCGATCCACACTTTCTTTGACGGTGTTTCGGTGGCCGCTGCCTTCCTCGTCAATTTCCGGGTCGGGTTGCTGGTCTTTGTGGCCGTTCTGCTGCATAAAGTGCCGGAGGGGTTCACCGCCGCCTCGATCATGCTGGCCTCTGGGCGCTCCGCGCGCAGTGCGCTGCTGGCAACCGTCGCGATCGGCGCGGCGACGCTGGGCGGCGTCCTCGCGGTCGCGCTGTTGCAGGCCCGGCTCGAATCGGCCGTGCTCTACGCCCTGCCCTTCTCGGCCGGCGTGACGCTCTACGTCGCGGCGAGCGACCTGATCCCGGAAGTGAATCACCTCGAACATAAGAATCCGGTGGTCTCGGTCGTCGTCTTCGCCGGCGTCGCGCTTTTCTACGTGCTGCACTTGCTGATTGACAGAGCTACTGAATGAAGCGCCCGACGCGGCCTGAGCGCAGCGCCCCCGGCCCTTCCCGAGATTTCCCTTTCGCGTTTTGAGGTTCGTCTGTATTATCTGTGCAACCCAGATGCACACCAGACGAACGCACATTTATCCCGTCAGGCAGACGCTGCTCTGTCTCTGTCTGCTGACAGCGACGGCGGCAGTTCGGGCACAAGGTCTCGGCTCTTCGCCGCTCCCCGCCCCGACCGGCTACGTC
>JBOGOY010000288.1:0-5740 GCA_050748185.1 Pyrinomonadaceae bacterium | reverse complement strand
TCGCTCCGCTCGGCTGCCGCAGCGAGAAGGGCAACATGAAGCCGGTCAAAGTTTTAGCCTTTCGACAAAGGCGCGCAGGATGGTCGGCCGGAAAAGCCATTTACACAAAATATCTGACACCTCCGTCGGGCTGGTCAAACCGCATCTGATAGCCGTGATACTGTCGGGCCTGCGCGTAGTCACTGCCGTTGGCGTCTCTTTCGTAAGTGGCGTACCGATGCGGCTGCAAGTTCTGATTGCTGCTGCGCTGCGTCTCCCCGCCCCACGGGTCCATGTCCACCGTGCTTGCTATCGTGGAGGAGTTGAACGTCACCCGTTGGCTCTTCGTGATGGGGTCGGTGTGCGTCCAGTACACGAACCCCGACTGCTGCACCGCGACCTGCTCCCACCCGGCATAGACGTAGCCTCTGGACCAGCCGCCGCTTGCGTTGAGTTCGCCGATGACCTGCCCGCCGAGCACACTGCTCCGCAAGTAGTAGGTCGTGTAGCCGTCCTCGACCTTCTTTCCTCTCAACCCGTCGCCGTCGTAATGGTGCTGGATGCCGTTGGATGAAGCGGTCGCTTGGCGGCCCGCCGCGTCGTAAGTGAAGGTTTGGCCGCCGTCATTCGTCACATTCCCCGCGGTGTCATACGCCCAACCGTTCCTACGGTTGTTGGTGTAGCTCTGGGTCCAGTCCACATACGCCCCGTTCCATCCGCCCCACCCCACCCGGTATGTCATGTTGCCGTGCTGATCATACCGGTAGCTGTGCGAGAACGGGCCATTGGGCGTGCCCCCGAAGCCCTGCCCCGCCGCGTGCGCGTCCGCTTCGTTCCCCGAATGCGCTTCCCACAACCGGCCGGCGTGGTCGTAGTCGTAAGAGCGGTTTAAGGTCGCGTCGAAGTTGTTGACCGCGTAGGTGACGCGCCCCGTGTTCTCGCCAAACCGGTCGTAGTGGTACGTCCACGACTGCGCCCCGCTGACCTGCCACGAAGACAACCGCAGCCGGTTGTCGTAGCCCAGCGTGAGCACTCGCACATCGCCCGAGAGCGCCTGCTTGAGGCCGCCAAAGGCCCGGTACGCCATCCCGTGCCGGTAGTTCGAGACGCCTCCGTAGGTCGGCTGCCCCGAGGTGTTGGTCCCCTGTATCGCCGACAACTCGCCCGCCCGGTTGTATGCGTAGGCGACCTGCGCCGCGCTCCACGAGTTGCTGCTTCTGCTCAGTTGCCCGCCGAGGTTGTAAGTGTAGTTGAGCGTCCGCGCGCCGGACAGTCCGGTGAAGGTGCGCGCTTCCGCCGTGAGCCGTGAGAGTGTGTCGTAGGTGTACGCGACACTCCCCAGCCCGTCGGTCATCTGGGTGCGGTTGCCCGCCTCGTCGTAAGTGAAAGTGACGTTGGGCGTCTGCGCCACGCCGCCCGGCACGGTGTAGTTGATACTGGCCGGCAAGTGCCGGCTGTTGTAGCTGTAGCTGGCCGCCGCTCCGCGCGCGTCCGTCACTTGCTGCACCGTGTCGTCCGCGTTGTACAGGTAAGTGGTCGGTCCTTGCTCCGGCGTCGTCTTGCGCCACAACCGGCCGTGCCCGTCATATTCGAAGGTGCGTGTCTGCCTCGACTGGCTGCTCTGCGTCAGTTGGTCCCGCGCGTTGTAGGCGTAGGTCGTCGGCGGCACTCAAGGATGAATACTCTTTTCAAACTCCAAAGCGTGGCGCAAAGACGGCGCATGAATAGAGTGAACCTCTGAATTCTCAGTCCAGATAACTGCCGTTAGAGCTAGGTACTCGTATGAAGGAGCAGACGGGATTATTATCACGGCTCTTTGCCCTACTTGTTTACCCGCTGCATTTAGTTTTGGTCCTCCCTCAAGAATATTGATAGCCCCCTTGAGTTTCTTTTGTAGTTCCTCATGAGCACGGGTAGATGAATCAAAAACTTCAGTCCGCATAGTGATCGTCGCGCAATCTGATGTCTGGAATTGCTTATCGGAAAATACAAAACCATCTTCTGTCTTACCGGCGAAAGTTCGCGTAGATTCAAATGTTATTACCTGATCAGTCTCATTTTGCAGTGAAGCTTTCTCATTCTTAGGTAAATGCAGCCATTTCTCGAACTCCAAAACGTGTTGCAAAGAAGGGGCAATAACTGAATGGAATTCTAAATTCTCATTCCAAATTACTTCTGCATGAGCTTGGCGCTGTCCCTCAATAGCAAACTGCAATACGACTCTTTCTCCTACTTGCTGACCGTTATTGTCCAATTTTGGGCCGCGGTCAATAATAACGGAAGCCTTTTTATTTTCTCTTTGTATCTCATCGAGAGCACGTGCAGGCGAGTTGAAAAATACGATCATTTTGGAGACCGTTACGCAGTCAGACGATTTGAATATCTGGTTAGTGTATTGAGCTCCATCCTTTGTCTTTCCATCGAAAACCGTAGTAGCTGTAAATGTTAAATTCTGGTGAATATAATTCTGTCTAAGGGGGTTTTCGTTGCTGTAACTTGTCACTCGCCCCGAATGTCGCACACTGAGTAAAAGCAAGATGATAATCATAATGCAGCAGGCGAAGATTACAGCAAGGGTACGGAACATTGTAACCATTGTATAGTAAGTCCTCCTTGATCTATATGAGAACTGTCCATCAGTTCCCAAAAATCAAAGCCACTCCTCCATTTGCAACTGGTTCACCTATACTTGAATCCTTTACGGCTTGCCACACAATCGACAAGTTTTTTCCCAGCCTCGCCATTTTTTTGAAAGTCATAACCAATCCCAGTTATGGCATCCAAAGAATGTCCCAACTCATGGATTTGATTACGTAAAATGGCGAAGGAACCCTTCAAATCGTTGGCTGTGAAATTTGTAAGTGGAGCAAGTCGATTTGTGGTTCCATTAATCTGGTCATTCGGGCCTAAAAGAGGCCTTCCCGCAGCCGCCCTAAATCTATTCTCCACATCCCTTAAATCATTAAGGGAGTATCTATGCACATCGGTTGTAATGGTAAAGGTATCGTTATTGCCGGCTCCGTTCTTATTGTTGTAGTTACTAGGCCCAGTGCCGGTAAATGACCCGTTACTTCCGCGTCGAGATTCAGTAAAGGAACGAAGCTCAACGCCGAATAGCTCTTGGATACACTCATTCAGGATAGCAGTATCCACATACGGCGTAGTCTGCGGCGGAACAGCCCAGCCCACCACGATTTTGTCGTAAGCGAAGCCGTAAGCCTGATGTGTGTTTACATTTAACTGCGCGCTCATCCCGATGCGAGTCCCTTTTTCAAGCGGTGAAGCCCTGACGCGAGTTTTCCCTTAACTGCGCGACCGATTCATGCTTCGCCCGCCTCTTGCAACGCGAACTCAAGTAGCCGTTCGCTCAACCGGATGCCTGCTGCCTGCATTGCTTCGATGCTTGGTTTGATTTCCGCGATGAAGCCTTCGCGCTTCGCCCGCAACAACACACCGACGCTGCCCACGACTTCCAACCCCATCGTCCGCGCCACCATGCGAGCGCGCCGCTCGTCTATCACCACCCGCCGGATGCCTTGCTCCATTGCCAGCGCGATGACTGCCGCTTCGCCCGCATCGAGATAGGCGGTCAGCAACGGCGACGGCGCAGATGCTAACGCCGCGACTTCTAACCAGTCGGGGCGTTCTGCTTCCAGTGCCAGAGGCTTTGCTTGCCCGCGTTCGAGTTCCGTGATGACGGCGTGCGGCACGACGACTCGGCGATGCAAGCGGCGGAGCAACTCCATCTGCCCGCACGCCGCGAGCGCAAGCAAGGGGCTAGTGTTGACGACGATTGGCTCACTCACCCGTAATGTACCGTCGCTCGTCTGCCAGCTCCGCCTCGTCCAAGTCGAGCATAGCGACGCCGACGCGGTTGAGACTTAACAGGAACGTGACGCGATCCATGCCAGCCAAGCGCGCTGCCTTACCCGATGAGAGCCGTCCCATCTCGAACAGCTTGGCAGCGAGCGCGAAGCGGGCTTCCTGCTCGAACTGCTCCCGATTCGCGCCAAGCGCGACGAGTAGATCGTCTGGATATTCGATGGTGAGTTGATGCATAACTACGACTTTCCTCTTTAGCTGCCGAACACTTTTAGCCGTGCGCCAGCCGCTATTGTAGCTGCTAAAGCAACTATTAAAAAGAAAGAATGAGAGAGGAAAAAGATAAGAAGCGAAGGATTCAACTAGCGCCAGCCACCCAGCGGGGGGCGTAGCGAAGCGAGCGGTGCGAGGCGCGCCGAGCGCGCGAGCGGAGCGGGGCGCACGGGGGGAGAGTCTGTAGCAGTGGGGCGGACGATAACGCTCATTATGTTGGAGAGCGGAGGCAGCCGGAGCGGTGGCGGCGTTCTTCAGCCGCCACGACAACATAATGCCCCGTTATCGGCTGACCCTCCTTATTTTCTTTTCAACGTCCGATGCCGAGTCACGGTGGATGGAAAGATGCTGCATGTAAGTCTTCGCTTTCTTCTGCCGCTTCCAGATCGAGCGCGGCAAGTAAGGCTTCAGGTGTCGGCGCTGGTTCGCTCGTTGTCGTTGGTGGCTGTGCGCCGGTGGCGGCTCTCACGGTGCGCGCCGGATGAGTGGCGGCGTGAACCGCTTTGAGTGTTCTGATCGAGACGTGCGTGTACACATCCGTTGTCTCAAGGCGCGAGTGTCCGAGCATCTGCTGGATGTAACGAATGTCCGCGCCGCCTTCTAACATCAAGGTCGCCATCGTGTGGCGGAACAAGTGACACGCGCCCGTCTTGCCGAAGTTCGCCGCGTCCACGTACCGCTTGACGGTGTTCGTCAGATGGTCAGGCACAAGCACCGTCCCGTCTTTCGTCAAGAACAGTGTGCCGTCATCCGGCTCAACGACCAGCGTCGGTCTTACTTCCGTCAGATACTTCTCGATCCAGACGAGTGCCCGCTCGCCTATCGGGATCATCCGATCCTTCTTGCCCTTGCCCTGCCGGACGATCACTGTCCCGCGCTCGGCATCCACATCCGAGAGATGCAAGTTGATTAACTCCATCCGGCGCATCCCCGTCGAGTAGAACGTCTCAAGGATGGCGCGGTCGCGGATGCCCAGCGACTCGGTGGTGGCGGGCAGATTGATCACCGTCTCCGCCTCTTGAATGGACAAGACCGCACGCGGCAGCCGCTTCTCCCGGCGTGGCATCTCGAGCTCCGATGCCGGGTTCGACAAGATGTGATTGTGGCGACCGAGCCAACGAAAGAACATCCGCACGGCGAGCAGGAGGGCGAAGCGTGAGCCGAAGGCGAGCGGGTGTCCATCTTCTTTGCGGTAGTGAAAGAGCCACCGACTATACCGCTCAAGGATCGGCTTGGTGATTTCCGTCGGACGGCTGATGCCGCGTTCTTCGCACCACCGGATGAAGCGGCGTAAGTATTTCTCGCGTCCCTCGACGGTGCGTTCCGAGTAGTTTTGGACGAGCATCCATTCGAGATAATCGGCGACGAGGCGCGCCAGCCCGCGCGGATCAGTTGGGTCGCCGATGACAGACTTCGGCTTGCGTTGTCCACGCGCGGGCATCAGTCACCACCTCCCGCGATATGACTACGGTACGACGCTATTTTCTCGTTCTCACTTATAAGTGCGTTTTCATCAGTGATGATGCTCGTTTCGCCACTTGCTTCCATCTCTGCAACGATTAGCTCATCCCGACCACCCCCCGACACCCCCCCGACTTCGCCCCGACTTGACCCCGACCACTCGCCGTTTTGCCCCGACCGCTGCCGGTCGTACTCATGCCGCAGC
>JBOGOY010000287.1:0-5741 GCA_050748185.1 Pyrinomonadaceae bacterium | reverse complement strand
GGACTTAGAGGGGGCAAATGATGAACGATGAAGGATGAATGAGCCGAAGTAGCCAGTAGCCAGTAGCCAGTAGGGATTGACGCGGGCGGCGGTTCGTCCGGCCCCCGCGCCGCCTTTCCCGTGGTGATGCTTTTCTACTGACTACTGACTACTGACTACTGCATTTGATCATTCATCATTTCGCACCCGTCATTTTCTCTGTGTCCTCTGTGGCTTGTTCCTGCCGTGTATCGACGTGGCCGCACGGCTCTATGATAAAGTCTGCGGCGGTCACGATTTCACTCCCCTTCGGGACGCGATGTGGTCCCCGTCACAGCCGACACAGGATCAACGGTGCGAGCAACAAGTGAGCGCGGAAAGGCAACGCCCGCAGCGAGGGCACGGCGCGAGCGTGTGGCCGATTATTTCGGATTGGAGCGCAACGTCGTCGCCGCGTCTGCCGCCGTCTTTCTGCTCGGCATGGGGGAGGAGTTGTGGAAAAAGTTTCTCCCGAAGTACCTCGAAGCGCTCGGCGCGGGGACACTCGCCATCGGCCTGTTCGGGACGGCGAAGGATTTCTTCGACGCCGTCTATCAATATCCGGGCGGCTGGCTTGCGGATCGTCTGGGCCGCCGTCGCGCGTTCCTCATCTTCATCGGGCTCGCCTGCGTCGGCTATCTCGTCTACCTCTTCAGTTTCTCGTGGCCCATCGTCTTTGTCGGGCTGGCCTTTGCGATGGCGTGGCATAGCATGGCGTCGCCGGCCATCTTCGCCGTCATCGGCGATTCACTACCGAAAGAGCGGCGGGCGATGGGCTTTACTCTTCAGTCGATGTTGAAGCGCGTCCCGATGGTCGTCGCGCCCATCATCGGCGGCGTGCTGATCGCGGGCGTGGGAATCAGGGCGGGTTTTCGGACGGGCCTGCTGGTGACGCTGGCTCTGGCGGGCGTCGCCTCTCTCATCGTGCTGGCGGTCAACATCCCGGTCGAAGTCGGCGAGCGAACGGACGTGCGCGGGGTGTGGCGCTCGTTTCATCAGGCGCTCAAGCGACTGCTCGTCTCGGACATCATCATCAGGACGTGCGAGGGGCTGGCGGAAATTCTGATTGTCCTCTACGTCACAAACGTCGTCGGCGTCAGCATCGCGCAATACGGCGTCTTGGTCGCGATCCAGATGACGACGGCGATTCTGGTCTATCTCCCGGCCGCCAAAATCTCAGACCGCATCGGGCGCAAGCCTTTCGTCATCGCCACCTTCATCTGCTTCGCGCTCTTCCCCTTGGCGGTCGCGTTTTCATCCAACTTCGCTTGGCTCGTCGTCGCTTTCATCATCGGCGGCTTACGCGAAATTGGCGAGCCTTCGCGCAAAGCGATGATCGTGGACTTCGCCGAGCCGCACCTGCGGGCGCGAACCGTCGGGCTTTATTATCTGGTGCGGAGCCTTTCGATTACGCCCGCCGCGCTCGTCGGCGGCCTGCTCTGGAAAGTCGCGCCGGAGACGCCCTTCGTGGCGGCGGGCGTGGTGGGAATCATCGGAACCATCGTCTTCGCCGTGACCGTCGAAGAGCGGTACGCAGGCTAAAGCCGTGGGCGAGTGAGACGATGAGACATGGCGTGGATTAGATTGTCCACCTCAATCCTACGCCCACAGCCGCCTTTGCAGCGCGGTGAAGCGCGAGACGATCTCTTCACGCCGCGGATGTCGCCCGCCGTTAACTATCAATTCCCCTCCGACGACCACTTCACGAACGGCCGTGCGCGCGAGCGAAAAGACGATGGCGGGCAGCAGATCGTCCGCGCCCGTCCCGGCGATTGAGGGATCGTTCAAATCAACGGTGAAGAAGTCTGCGGGGCGGCCGGCAGCGAGCGCGCCGCTTTCGCCTCCGATGCTCGCCGCGCCGTGCCGCGTCGCACAGTCGAACAAGAGCGCGGCGAGTCTTGAGAGTTGGTTGGGACCAGCGTCTTTTGAGGCGAGTTGATCGCCGGCCTCGTGAGTCGAGTCCAGCACGGCGCGCTCCAGCTTTTGCAGGCGTAGGTGATATTCAAGCTCGCGCGCGTCTTCGAGGAGATCGATTTGCGCATGACTGTCCGTGCCGAGCGAGACGCGCACTCCCGCACGCCAGAGCACGTCCGCGGGCACGACGCCGTCGCCGAGGTTGCGCTCGGTGGTCGGGCAGGCACAGACTAGCGTGCGGGCGCGGGCGAGGGCGTGCGCCTCGTCGGGCGTGATGTGGACGGCGTGGACGGCGGTGAAACGTTCGCTCAACAGCCCTTCATCGGCGAGCAGCGTGACGGGTGTGCGGCCATGTTCGGCGAGGCACGACTCGTTCTCGGCGGGTTGCTCGGAGACGTGCATGTGCAGCGGCAGGTCGTGCCGGTTCGCGTAGGCGTTAACCGTGTGCAGGTATGGAAGTGGCACGGCCCGTGTGCTGTGCGGCGCGCACCCGACCCATGCGGCGCGCGGCGCGTTGGTCCCTTGGGGATTGTCCGCCGCGTCGCCGTTTAGTTCGCTTCTCAGCGCGTCGAGGCGCTGTAGAAAAGTGTCGGCTTCGGGTTCGATGAAGCGCGCCTGCCGCGGGTTCGGCGGCATCTGAAAGCCGGAGCGCGCGTAGGCGACGCGCAGCAGCGCGATCCGCAGCCCGAGGTCGCGGGCTGCGCGGACGACTGCTTTCGCCAACACGTTGACGTCCCCGTAGGGTGTGCCTTCGGGCGTGTGTTGCAGGTAGTGAAACTCGCCGACCGAGGTGATGCCGCCTTCGAGCATTTCGAGAAAGGCCATCCGCGCGGCGTCGGAGAGGTCTTCGGGCGAGAGCCGCCCGGCCGCCGCGTACATCATCTCACGCCACGTCCAGAAAGAATCGGTCGCGTGCGCGCGGTATTCCGTTCGCCCGCGGATGACGCGCTGAAAGGCGTGCGAGTGCGCGTTGACCATGCCGGGCAACAGCGCGCGACCCTTGAGGCGCACGACGCGATTCGTTAGCCCCTCGTAATCGTGCGTAACGTGGCTGACGCGCTCCGTCACGGTGTCGGTGATGAGCGCGAGGCCCGACTCAAAGCGGCCGTCCGTGTAGAGCAGGTCGGGGAGCCACGCGGTTTGTTGATCCTTTGACTGCAAGTGACCCCAAGCCTACTTAGAGTATTTCCCTTTAGCCTTAAAGGACTTGACTCCTAACGATTCTGGCTTGTTTCTGATTTCCACCCAGTATTCCTCTCTGGCGTCGTCATCGATTTCGACTATGGTTGAGTAGAGCGCATCGTTGCCATCTTTCTTACAGCCAGAAATCCAATAATGTTCTCTTGTCTCGGCGTCGTAGAAGTTGGCCTTGAATCCGCGTCCTGATAAGGTCGTGAATCTTCGTCCTTTGTAGTAAACAGATTTGCCAGTTTTATTAAACGTCACACGATCAATTCTGGCGGGACCAATAATCCCTTCGCCTTTGTACTCGATGTACATTATTCGTGATTCATGCGCCATGATGTCTGAACCCTCTCAGTCTTTGTTTGCCTTTTTCGCCGTGACCCACTCGCCCACGTTGCGCTCCAGAATGTCTAAAGGCACTGCGCCCGCGCCGAGCACTACGTCGTGAAACTCGCGCACGTCGAATTGGTCCCCTAACTCTCGTGCGGCCCGCGCGCGCAGTTCCTTGATTTTCAACTCGCCGATCTTGTAGGCCAGCGCCTGACCGGGCCACGCGATGTAGCGGTCGATCTCGTTAATGATGTCGAGTTCCGACTTGGCCGCGTTCTCTAAAAAGAAGTCGATGGCTTGCTGGCGCGTCCACTTCATCTGATGCATCCCGGTGTCCACTACTAACCGCACAGCGCGCCACATCTCGTAAGTGAGTTGGCCGAACTTTGAGTAGGGATCGTCGTAGAGGCCCATCTCATCGCCGAGCGATTCGGCGTAGAGTCCCCATCCCTCGACGAACGCGGTATAGCCGCCGAAGCGCCGGAACTTCGGCACTTCGCCCAACTCCTGCGCGAGCGCGATCTGCAAGTGGTGGCCGGGCACGGCCTCGTGCAACGAGAGCGCCATCATCTCGTACTTCGGTCGCGTCTCGGGCTTGTAGAGGTTGACGTAGTAGGAGCCGGCGCGCGAGCCGTCGCCGGCCGGCTGATTGTAGTAAGCGGTCGTCGTGTCGGGCGCGATCTTGTCGGGAATGGGCTCGACGCCGTAAGGGGTGCGCGGCAGCGTCTTGAACACTTTGACGAGATGCGGATCGATGCGGCGCGTCATCGCGCGATAGGCGTTCAATAGCTCTGCCGGCGTCTGGTAGTAAAACTTCGGATCGGTGCGGAGGTGCTTGAAAAACTCTTGCAGCGTCCCCTTGAACCCGACTTGTTCCATGATGGCCTGCATCTGGGCGCGGATGCGTTTGACCTCGCTCTGGCCGACTTCGTGAATCTCGCGCGGCGTCATGCCGGTGGTGGTGAACGTGCGCGCGCGGAAGGCGTACATCTCTTCGCCTCTGGGCATCTGCCACGCGCCGACCTCCTCGAAAGAGGCGGGCAGGTATTCCGCGACGAAGAACTGTTTGAGTTTGCGGTAGGCCGGAACGACGTGCGCGCCGACGGCCTCGCGCGCGGCCGCCGACAAACGCTCACGCTCTTGCGCCGGTATTTGATCGGGGAACTTGGTGAACGGCTTGTAGAACGGACTGTCTTCGGGACGGGGGACGATCTGCTTGTCGATCTGCGCCGGTACGCGCTGCATGATCACTTTCGGCAGCAGCATCTTCACCCGCGCGCCTTCGCGCATCAGCGCGATCGTCTGGTCCACGTAAGCGGGCAGGCCGCGCAGGCGCGCGATCCAGTCTTCGTAATCTTTGACGGTCGTGAAGCGCAACTGATCGGCCAACTCGTCGGCTGTCTGGATGCCGCCGCGCTGGTTCAAGGGCACGAGATGCCAGCGAAACTGATAGCCCTCGATGTCCGTCTCGTACTCCCTGCGGAACAGGTCGTAGTTCAGCCGATCAACCGGCGAAAGCCCGGCGCGGTCGATTTTCAACAAACGCGCCAGCGTCTCGCGGCTATGTTGTTGGCGGCGCTCGACGGCTGCGGGGCTCGTATCTTCCCAGCGGTCGTTGTAACGGCGGTCGCCGAGCGCCGAGGCCCACGTCGGGTTCTCGCGCATCTGGTATTCCCACTCTTCCTCGAAGAGTGCGTGCAGAACTTTCGCCGCCTCGTTCCGGGCAGCCGAGTCATTGCCTTGCGCGGCGTTGTCGGTCAGAAGCATGGTCGTCAGGATGAGAAGGGCACCGAGAAACTTTCTCATACTCGCGGGAGTCTCCTTGCCATATGTGCGGGAGCGATCAAAGGCTAAATCGAAATACCTGTCATTCGGACAGATGTTTTCATTACCAAGACACAAAGACACGAAGAAAAGCAAACACGCAATCCATTTATCAAACGATTGAGGTTCCCTTTGTGTCTTGGTGGTGAATTTTTCTGCCGCCTATAGCCCGGCTGCGTGGAGGATACAACACGGCACGGCGCGTGAGAAACATCGCAGGCACGGGCGCGGCAGGAGACATAACCGGCCGCCGCTGATCTCAGACAACGGAGCCTATGCAGTCTGACGAGTTGAAGCCCTTTCAATCAGGGATCGACACCGAACAAACTGTTGAGTTGACTCTCCAGTTCATCAAAATCAACCGGCTTCCTAATAAAGCCGACACACCCGGCGGCACGCGCGGCCTCTTCCATGCCTGACAAATCGTAGGCCGTGACGGCGAGGATCGGCACATCGCGCAACTCATGAAA
>JBOGOY010000286.1:0-5750 GCA_050748185.1 Pyrinomonadaceae bacterium | reverse complement strand
GGTGTGGCGCGCCAGCCGCGCCGGGCTTCGGCCGCCGCCTCGACAGCCCGGCGCGCCTCTGCGCGCGTCGAGAGTCGCCCCATGCCGATCACGTCATCCGTGTTGGCGGGGTTGAGATTCGGGGTGGTTCGCTCTAATTGCGACTCGACCCACTGCCCGGCGATGTAGTTGCGGTAAGTGTTCATGAGACGAACGCGGCCTGCCGCAAGCGGGGAGCGGGCAGAGGTATTGTCGGGACGAGTGCGATTCGCTAAGCTATGCTGCGTTTCAGAATTCCGCGAGAAAGCGCGTGCAGTAGGTCTTCGGACACGCGCACTTTATAACACACGGCGACGCCCTGCCAACGAAAAAATGAGCCAGCCGACCCGGCCCCGAGAGGCCCGAAACCTGCGCGACCTGCTCGAATCGCGCGCCGCCGCGACGCCCGACCGAGACTTTCTGATCGAGGCAGAGGGCGGGCGTCGTCGTTGGAGTTACGCGCAGTTCGACGCGACGGTGAACCGCGTCGCCAACTTTCTGGCCGCGCGCGGCGTGCGCCGGGGCGACGCCGTCAGCCTGTTGCTGCCGAACGGTCCCGAATACGTCGCCGCCTATTTCGCCTGCTTCAAACTCGGCGCGCGCGCCGGGCCGGTCAATTCGCTACTCAAGGCCGAAGAGTTGGCCTTCGTGATCAACAATTCAAAAGCGAAGTTGCTGCTTTATCACTCTGAATTTCGGGAGACAAGCGCACAGTGCCGCCCGCACTTCTCCACGCTTCGAGACGCAGACATCTTCGATAGCCTTGAGGCTGCGACCGAAGGCCAGCCGGTTGAGCCTCACGAATCGTGGCGGCAGACGGCGCTGACCCGCGCAGACGAGGCAATCATCATCTACACTTCGGGCACGACGGGAAAGCCGAAAGGCTGTCTGCTGACGCACGGCAACCTGCTCTCGAACGCGCGCCAGATCGTCGAATGGCTCGGCTTCACCGAGGCGGATCGTTTGCTTACCGTGATGCCGCTCTTCCACATGAACGCCGTGGCAGTGACGACCGCCTCCGCGCTCTACGCCGGGGGCTCGACGGTGGTCGCGCCGCGCTTCTCGGCGTCGCGTTTCTGGCAGTGGGTGTCGGACTATGAAGTGACTTCTTTCGGCTCGGTGGCGACGATGCTCTCAATGCTCATCGCGCGTTACCCCGCGGGCTTGCCGGCAGGCCTGCGAGTGGACCAGTTGCGCTTTGCGCTGTGCGGCTCCGCTCCGGTGCCAGCCGAAGTTTTGAAGCGGTTCGAAGAAACTTTCCACTGCCTCGTCGTCGAAGGCTACGGCCTCTCCGAATCGACCTGCCGCTCGACCTTCAACCCGCCCGACGCGCGACGCCGGCCCGGCTCGTGCGGGCTGCCGATTGGCAACGAGATGAAAATCTTTGACGAGGAAGACCGCGAAGTGAAAGTCGGCGTGCCGGGGGAGATCGTGTTACGCGGCGAGAATATTTTCAAAGGCTACTTCAAAAACAAAGAGGCCACCGAGCGCGCCTTCTGCGGCGGTTGGTTCCACACGGGCGACATTGGCCACTGCGACGCCGACGGCTTTTTTTACATCGTGGATCGCAAGTCGGACATGATCATCCGCGGCGGCGAGAACATCTACCCGCGCGAGATCGACGAAGTGTTGTACCGGCACCCGGCCGTGGCGGCGGCGGCGACCGTCGGCGTGCCCGATGAGTTGTACGGCGAAGACGTGGTTGCCTTCGTCGTCCTGCGCGAAAATGCCAAGGCGAGCGCCGCAGAGCTTCTCGCCCACTGCCGCGCGCACCTCGCGGACTTCAAATGCCCGAAGACGGCGCGCTTCGTCGCCGAACTTCCACAGGGACCAACGGGGAAGGTCTTAAAACGGGAATTGGCGCGACGGTATTCAGCAGGAATTTACAGCTAAACTAACGCCATTTGGAGATGCAAATGAAAAGACAATTGACCCTCTCGGCGCTGTTGCTGACGACGGCGGTCATTACTTCCGCACAACCACCCACATTGGTCCCCAACACACGCGACCAGCGCATCGCCCGGGCGGCCGAGGCGATGCGCGACAAATTGATTACACAGCGGCGCGATTTCCATATGCACCCGGAGTTGTCGAACCGCGAAGTGCGCACGGCGCGCGTCGTCGCGGAGCGGTTGCGCGCTTTCGGGTTTGATGAAGTGAAAACAGGCGTCGGGCGTTACGGCATCGTCGCGTTGTTAAAGGGGAAGAAGCCGGGGCCGGTCGTCGCGGTGCGCGCGGACATGGATGCCCTGCCGGTCGAAGAGACGCGCGACGTGCCCTACAAGTCGCAGACGCCGGGCGTGATGCACGCCTGCGGCCACGATCTGCACATGACGGTCGCGCTCGGCGTCGCGGAAATCCTCGGCGGGATGCGCGAAGAGATCGCCGGCACGATCAAGTTCATCTTCCAGCCGGCAGAGGAGGGGCCGCCACCCGGCGAAGAAGGCGGCGCGAAGCTGATGGTCAAAGAGGGCGCGCTGGAGAACCCGCGCCCGCTCGCCATCTTCGGCCTGCACACCAAGCCGGATGCAGAGGTCGGTCAGATCGTCTACCAATCCGGCCCTTCGATGGCGACTGCGGACAGGTTCTTCGTCACCCTGCGCGGCAAGAAGACGCACGGGGCCTACCCGCACGAAGGCGTGGACGCGATCTACGTGGCCGCACAGTGCCTGAGCGCCCTGCAATCAGTCCGCAGCCGGCGGATCGATCCGACCGAGCCGCTAGTGATCTCCGTCGGCAGCATTCATGGCGGCAATCGCTTCAACATCATCGCCGACGAAGTGAAGCTCGAAGGCACGATGCGGACGCTCAGCGAAGACGTGCGCCGCCGCGCGCAGGAGTTGGTGCGCGAGACGTTGGCCGGCGTCACGGCGGCCCACGGAGCCGCTTTCGAGTTGAAGTTCGAGGAGATGACGGCCCTGACTTATAACGAGCCGCGCCTTGTAGAAGAGACGCTGCCCGGCTTGCGCCGCGTCCTCGGCGACGAGAACGTGCTCGCGCGCCGCCCGCAAATGGGGGCGGAAGATTTTTCTTACTTTCAGCGTGTGGTCCCCGGCTTTTATATCTTTCTCGGCACCGGCAATAAGGCCAAAGGCATCACGGCCGCGTGGCACACGCCCGAGTTCGATGTGGACGAGGCGAGCCTCGTCGTCGGCACGAAGATGATGGCGACGGTGCTGCTCGACTTTCTCGATCGGCATCAGAGTCAATAACACAGAGTCTTGCAGGCTTCTCCCGACTCATCATGCCCTTAACTTGAGAGGAACGAGGGCGTGAGTCGCCGGGAGCGCGAGGCATCCTGCCGGCCATGAGCGCGTGAGCGCGAAGAAAAAGCCTCATAGTCTCTCGACGTTGAACGGATAGGCTTACTCTTTTCGCGCCTTGCGCTCATGCCGGCAAGGCGACTAGCGCTCGCGGCGTGACCCGGCACTTTCCGCCCGGCTGTCAAATGAGCGAAGTCTTTAATTCTTACCTTCAACAGCGTGCCGACAAACGACGGCGGCTCTGGCGTGGTCTGGCGCTCCGGGTGCCGATCTACTTGATCGTGCTGCCGGCGCTGTTCGTCTTCGGCCTGCGTCGTTACGAATACGCTTCGACGTTTCATCCAGTGAGGTATGAGCCGGGTCCGCGTTGGTCCCTGCCGCCGGGCGGCGAGGATGCGTGGTTCAGCGCGCCGAGCGGCGAGCGTCTGCACGGCTGGTTCGTTCGTTCGCAACAAAGTGACGAGCCAAAAGCCACCATTCTCTACGCGCACGGCAACGGCGGGAACCTGAGTCGCGTCGGCTGGCTGGCGCGTCAACTTTCGGTGCGTGGCTTCGACGTCCTGCTCTTCGACTACCGCGGGTATGGCCGGAGCGAGGGCGAGGTCGCCGACGAGCAGCAGCTTTACGAAGACGCCGACGCCGCCTACGAATACCTCGTGCGCGAGCGGCACATCCCGCCACAGCAACTCGTGCTCTATGGTCAATCGCTGGGGACCACGGCCGCGATCGATCTCGCCTCGCGTCGCGACTGCCGGGCGCTCGTCGTCGAGTCGGGACTTAGTTCCGTAAGCGACATGGCCGCAACCGCCCTGCCGTGGCTGCCCCGGCCGCTCCACGCGCTCAGCCGCAACCGTTTCGACTCGGCCGCAAAGATTCAGCGCGCACGCTGTCCCGCCCTTGTCACGCACGGCGACCCCGACTCGGTCATCCCCGCCGAACAGGGAAGAAAAATTTATGCGGCCGCACGCGGCCCGAAAAAGCTCGTCATCTTCCCCGGCGGGGAGCACAACGTGTCGGGTGTGATCGGCGATCCCTACTTTGAGTTGCTCGACCGCTTCATCCGAGCTTCCGCGGAAGCGCCGGGCGACATTCGTGGCGAGGAAGTTTGGAAGTGAGACGATGGTGTTTTCATAACTCTTTCTCGAATAATAATAAATGCCCTCCTCAAAATGGCGCACGCTTTTGCTGCTGGCGCTGGCCGAACTGCTCGGGATGGCCGTGTGGTTCTCGGCATCGGCAGTCGTGCCGGCGCTGACGGCCGCGTGGCAGTTGGGCGACTCGGGCCGGGCGTGGCTCACCATCTCGGTGCAGTTGGGTTTCGTGGCCGGGGCGCTGCTCTCGGCGCTGCTCAACCTCGCCGACCGTCTGCCCGCGCGCCAACTGTTCACCTCTTCGGCGGTACTCGCGGCGCTCGCGACCGCGCTGATTCCGTTGTTGGCGACTGGTCCCCTGACGGCGCTGCCGCTGCGCTTTCTGACGGGCCTCTTTCTCGCGGGCGTCTATCCCGTCGGCATGAAGATCATGGCGACGTGGACGAAGCAAGATCGAGGGCTCGGCATTGGCCTGCTGGTCGGGGCGTTGACGCTCGGCTCGGCCGCGCCGCACCTGCTCAACGCCTTCGGCGCGGCCGGCGACTGGCGGCCGGCGCTGTACGCCGCTGCCGCACTGGCCGCGCTCGGCGGTCTCGTCGCGTGGTTCTTTGTCGAGGAGGGGCCATCCCGCGTCGCCGCGCCACGCTTCAATTACCGTTACGTCGGCGAAATTCTGCGCGACAGGGAATTGGCGCTGGCGAACCTCGGCTACCTCGGCCACATGTGGGAACTGTACGCCATGTGGGCGTGGACGCCGGTGTTTCTGTTAGAGAGTTTTCGCCTCTCAGGTGTAGGGGACCAATGGGCCGGCTTGGCAGCGTTCGCAGTGATCGGGGCAGGCAGTGTGGGCAGTCTGCTGGCCGGCAAATTGGCCGACCATCTGGGCCGCACGACGCTTGCCATCGCGTCGCTGCTCGTCAGCGGGACGTGTGCGCTGTTCGTGGGGCTGCTCTTCGGAGGTCACCCGTGGCCGCTGTTCGCAGTGTGTTTGGTCTGGGGCTTCGCGGTCGTGGCTGATTCGGCTCAGTTCTCGGCCGCGGTGAGCGAACTGTGTCGCGCCGAATACACCGGCACGGCCTTGACGCTGCAAACCTGCCTCGGGTTTCTGCTGACGACTTTGACGATTCGTCTAATTCCGACGCTCGAACGCGCGTTTGGCTGGCGTTGGGCGTTCGCCTTCCTCGCGGCGGGGCCGGCGGTCGGCGTGTGGGCGATGTACGCACTGCGCGCGTCGCCCGCGGCGCGGCGGTTAGCCGGGGGGCGGGGGTGAGGTAGTTACCTGATAATTTAAAGCGAGAGCGATGACGATGCTTAATCCCCACTCGCTAACGCTCGCGGTACTGCGTCGAGTGGCGGCGGAGGCCGCGCAGTACCGCGA
>JBOGOY010000285.1:0-5761 GCA_050748185.1 Pyrinomonadaceae bacterium | reverse complement strand
CTTTGGCAAAGCGGTGGGCGCGGGCCACGTCGCGCGTGAAGATGCCGGCCGAAAGACCGTAGATCGTGTCGTTGGCTAGGCGGACGAGTTCCTTTTCGTCCGTGAAGGTGATGACCGAAACCACCGGACCGAAGATTTCCTCCTGCGCGACGCGCATCTTATTTGTGACTTCGCTGAAGATCGTCGGCTGGAAGAAGTAGCCGTCCTTGAACTGATCTTCAAGCGGGGGAGCCTCGCCCCCCGACAACACGGTCGCGCCCTCGCCGCGCGCAATGTCGACGTAACCCTTGATCCGGTCGCGTTGCTCGGCAGAGACCTGCGGCCCCATCTGCGTCGCCTTGTCCATCGGATCGCCGACCTTGATTCGGCCCGCCTTTTCGCTGAAGCGTGCAAGGAACTCGTCCTTGATGCTCTCTTCAAGGAAGAGGCGCGAGCCGGCGCAGCAGACCTGCCCCTGATTGTAGAAAATGCCCATCATCGCGCCGTTGACCGCTTGGTCCAGATCGGCGTCGGCGAAGACGACGTTCGGGGCCTTGCCGCCGAGTTCGAGCGAGACTTTCGTCAGGTTGTCGGCCGCCGCGCGCGCGATGATCTTGCCCACCTCGGTCGAGCCGGTGAACGCGATCTTGTCAATGCCTTTGTGCGAAGCGAGCGCCGCGCCGGCCGTCTCGCCGTAACCCGGCACGATGTTGACGACACCTTCAGGAAAGCCCGCCTCTTGAAACAACTTGCCCAGTTCCATCGCCGTCACCGGCGTCTGCTCGGCGGGCTTCAAGACGACGGTATTGCCGGCGGCGAGGGCGGGGGCCAGTTTCCACGCGGCCATCAACAGCGGGAAGTTCCACGGGATGATCTGGCCGCAGACGCCGACGGGCTCGCGCAAGGTATAGTTGAAAAACTGGCCCGGCACGGGGATCGTCTCGCCCTCGATCTTGGTGGCAAAGCCGGCGAAGTACTCGAAGTTTTCGACCACCGAGGGGATGTCGATGTAGGCCGATTCTTTGATCGGCTTGCCGTTGTCGGCGGTTTCGAGCGCGGCCAACTCCTGCGTGCGCGATTCGATCAACTGGGCCAGCTTATAGAGTAGCCGGCCGCGGTCGCGCGCGCTCAGGCGCGACCATTTGCCCTCAAAGGCGCGGCGCGCGGCGGCGACGGCCTTATCCACGTCGGCGCGGTCGCCCTCGGCCACCTCGGCCAGCGTCTCGCCGGTCGCGGGGTTTGGCGTCGTAAAAGTTTTGCCGGATTCGGCGTCCACCCATTGGCCGTCGATGAACAATTGATAGCGGCGAGGCGTCTCTGCGGCTGGCGCGGTTGACATCGGGAATGCTCCTTGAAAAGTGTGGTAATGAAAACGTCGGAGAGTTGTTTAAGCGGGCATTACTTTAGCACCGACGCGCGGCGAAAGTCTAAACCGCGCCCTCTTGCGTTAGCTCGGATTTGCGCCGAAGAGAGATGACAAGTGCCGGGGCGAATTCTCCCTTCCCGCCACCGCAGTGCGGTCAGAGACCGGCATTAGCCTCCGAGGGTCTCAAGCACACGAGTTAGCCCGTGGTCTTTTAATTCATAAATTGTGTAGCTTTCATCTTCCCACCCATGCTCTACAGCCAGCAGGAACGTTTGCATATTCAATGTCACAACGCTGAACCATTCAACGCTGTTACCCCTTTCCTTACCATCGCAATTAGTCAATCCGAAGCTCTCATTCAGAATATCTAGAGCGCTGTCTTTGTCCTTCATGATCCAACCGGAAAAGAGAGAGACGTTGAAGCAGTCCCTATCATTTGCGCCGACTGGTTTCTGGTAGTGTTTCTCAACTTCAAAGTAATAGATGTGCTGTCCGTCGATGAGAGGTTTGCTACGGTACAGCTTCGTCAGAGTTAGCTCTACCTTCGCGCGCTCTTCGCTCGGTAAAGGGAATCTACGCACGGCGAAAAACTCGCGCAATGTGGGTTCGGCGGCAAGACGGGAAAGCTCACTGGCTTCAACCTCACTAAAGATTGGTTTGAGGTAGGCAATGATCTTGCTCGCTTCATCGCTATTCTTTTCGATTTCAACCATGCCATCGACCTTCAAATCGACGTTCAACGCCATACCTACATAGTCGTGACACGAATCTTTTTCGGCGTTCTGTTTTTTGGGATAGTCGGTCATCAGCGCCCAATTGGTCTGCGAATGATTCTCGACTTGTAATGTCCCGGAGGTTTTGAGCACTAGCGGAGAGTCAGCTGCTGACCAGAAGTACCACGTCGTGGGAGCTTTTTCGCACTGCTGGAACCACGGTTCAGGATGGTCGCCCAAAGATTTAGGCCCCACCTCGTTGCTCTCGGCAGGCGAGGTGGGTTCAGGCCACGGGTTCCACCAAACGCCGCGCCGGTACTCCGCGAACGGCACGAGCGTGCCGTTTGCCTTTAACACGCCGACCATAAATTGCTTGATGTCCTTGTTCTGGGCTGAATCCCGGATGTGTTCGGCATTGCCTCCGATAATGAGCGTCAATAATGTCAATGCTATGGCAAAGAGAAGCTTACTTAGCTCATTCATAGGCGCACCTCGCGGAAGTGAATTCCAACTGGCATTAGCGACACCGCATTACCGCATCGCATCAATGATAGCGAAGACTTCAGTCGTGATCTGTTCTGCCTTTAAGTCTTCGCCGATGCGCGTTTGAATTGCTTCTAAATCGCCGTCCTTCAAGTGCTGTTCATACCGGCGCATCGCTTCGTCGGTCATCCAGCCGAGTTTGCGGAACTGCGGCAGTTTGTCGAGCAGATACTTGGTCTGCTCGACTTTGGAGAACGTCTTTAAGTTATCGACGGGGCCGATGGTGTAGCCTTTGGGCCATTCCTCATAACCCGGCAGCAAACTCTCTAGGGCGGATGGCATATCCTCGCCTGCGCCTTTTAGCGTTGACTCGCCGCCAGCCACGTTACATCCGACAAGTCCGGGCAGCGCAGACGACATCAAACTCACCCTCATCGTCTGCCCGGGATCAACCCCGGAATCTTCGGATAAGGTAGCAAACGTAATCCAGCTTCCCTCCTTAAACTGGTGAATGAGGTTGGACATCTGACCGATGTGGAAATTTTCGAGGCTCCGAGGGCCGATGTCGGATGGAAGATTCCTGAAGGCGTCTAGCAAACGTAAGTCTCCAAGGGCAATCGGCATCCCGTTGATCTCGATAGGTCTCGTGTCAGGGGCAAAGTTTTGGACGCTGAATCTTCTGAGGTATGTACCGCTTGACGGCAGGTTATCAATCTCGTAGCTATAAAGGTACTGACCTTCCGGCGTTTTCGACGCTGTGGCGCTCACAACCACGTCAACCGCATCTCCCCGTTGGAAGATGACGGTCTTCTCCTCGCCGTCATGCCCGATCCACTTGAAGGCGTACTTGCCCGACTTAGCGTCCACCAACTCGACGCGCGGCTTGTGGTCGTAAGTAATCGGATCGCCTGTCTCTGGATTGTGGCCGGACACGCGCGGTTCGTAAGTAGCCGGCGTTTTATACTCATGTTGGCTCTTCTCCATCGTCCGGCGTTGCGCCACAGTTTGTGCATACTGCGATGAACACGCGATGCTTGCAGCTTGTAGCGTGAGCGCAAGAGTTAGTAACAGGTGCTTCATTTCATCGCCTCAATGATGGCGAAGACTTCGGTCGTGATCTGCTCATCTTTGAGGTTTTGCTCTAGGCGCTTGCGGACGGCTTCGAGGTCGCCGCTTTTGAGGCGCTGTTCATATCGGCTGAGTGCTGCATCAGTCATCCAGCCGAGTTTGCGGAACTGCGGCAGGTTGTCGAGTAAGTATTTAGCCTCTTCTGCTAAGGACAGGGTTTGCAGGCTATCGACTGGGCCGATGGTGCGGCCTTTCGGGAATTCTTCGTACCCTGGAAGCAGCCTTTCCAAAGCTAATGGCATATCCTCGCCAACTCCTTCTAACGATAACTCCCCGCCGACCGCGCGACAGCCAACAAGTCCCGGCGGGGCAGACGAAGTTAGCTGCAATTTAACGGTTTGACCCGGATCGAGTTGCAAGTCGTCAGATGCGTCCGCAAAATGAATCCAGTTACCTTCCCTGAATTCGTAAATAGCGTTGGACATCGCACCCGTAAACATCCCTCCCTTATTATCCAGCTTCACATCAGAAACGAAATTCTGAACGATAAAGCCTGAAAGGTATGTGCCACTTGATGGCAAATTTTGAACTTCATAGTTGTAATGATACTTCCCCTCTGTTGTTTTCGACACGGTGGCACTAACAACCACATCAATGGCGTCGGCGCGCTGGAAGATGACGGTCTTTTCTTTCCCGTCCACACCGATCCACTTGAAGGCGTACTTACCTGCTTTCGCGTCCACCAACTCGACGCGCGGCTGGTGGTCGTACGTGATTGTCTTCCCTGTCTTCGGATCATAACCGCGTTCGTGCGGCTCATAGTTAGTCGGCGTCTTGTACTCGCGCTGCTGCTTTTCTAGCGGCTGACGCTGCACTCTGCTTTGTGCTTGTTGCACCCGCGAACACGCGATGCCTGAAGCCTGTAGTGAAAGAATTACAGTTATTACTAGCCACTTCATTTTTATGCCTCCTTAGCATGTAACAACTGGATGAGTGAAGCGACAGCAAACTCCGCCGCCGCTTCACTCTCCCTAATCACCTATCTCCATGCTGGCGCTTAGTACCCGATTGGGCCGTAGTTGCACCAGCAGTTGTCGTAGTCCCAGTAACCACCGTTGTTCCAGCAGTTCTGAAGCTGCCAAGGGTAGGGTGAACATTCTTCTTGGGGCGGGGTGTACGGGTTGAGCGTGAAGTAATCGAAATTCCCTTTACCCTGTCCCGCTCCGTCAATGACAATACGCACGACGTGCCGCCCGGCATCGAGCCAGATGTCTTCTACCGTGGCTGACTGATACGCATCTCCCGATCCGGTGTTCGGGATATAGATGGGGCCGGTTCTGTCCACGCCATCTACTTCGACGTGGAAAGTGTTCCCGCTGTGTGGTGAAGCGACTCTGGCAGCGAACGTATAGCTGCCGGTTGCGGCGATGTTGACGGTGTAATTCATCCACTGGCCGCCAGCCGTCGGGACGTAACTGGCTTCTTCATCTCCAGCTATCGGAAAAACCTGCGGATAGTTGTAAATGATGCCGGGGAAGTTGGGGTCAACGGGACCACTGTCAGGGACGAATGATCCGAGTGTGCCGTCATCGCCAGTGTCATCATAAGCCTCAACTTCAATGCGCCCCGGCACTGCCGCCGGCACCTCATCAACCGGTACGGAACCGCCGTCGGTTGTCGCAGTTTGCTGCGCGCTAAACTCGAAGCGTAGATGCCAGTGGTTGAGGCTGAACTCTCTGCGGGTTCGCGTCGAGCCACGATTGATAAAAAGTGTTTCGAGAACTGCTCGGCGACGCTGGCTAACACCGTCAATAGTGACCATCTCATTAGGGACACTGTTGGTACTGACATCACAGTTGATCCCGACTCGATGCTCTCCGTGCGGCCCCCTTCGTCGCCAATTCGGCGCGGGCAGCGCCGTGAAATCCGCGGTGATGTCGAACTTTCCGCCCAGTCTCAGGCTCTGGTCGTTGTACAACAGCCTTCGGTCGTCCGGTTGGCCGTTCGGGAATTGAGGGGTCGGGAAGGCTGTGGCTCTGTAGTCGCTGGCGATTTGCCGGAGACCGTCATTTGCGTCGGCAGTGCCAAAGTGTCCGTTCGGATGGTACGTGTTCCCACTCTCTCCGCTGCCGACGCGGACATAGCCATCTGT
>JBOGOY010000284.1:0-5764 GCA_050748185.1 Pyrinomonadaceae bacterium | reverse complement strand
GAATTGAGGTGGTGATGGTTTCGCCCGCCGCGCCGGGGCAGGATGAGAAACCGAGCGCAGGCTATTTCCCTTACACCCTTGAGCTGATTGATAACCGCAGCGGCGCGACAGCCACTTGGGGGGATGGCTCAGTACGGTTCATTTCTAACGGCGTTAGCCTGCCTGTGGCAAGACCATTTTGATCGGCTTGTTGTTGTTGGCGGTCAGCCCTGCACGCGAACGCACAGCCGGAGCAGGTTAAGGCGCGTGTCGGAAACAGTTAATGAAACTCAAAAGAAGGAGAACGAAGATCATGTACGGACTGACGACGATTAAAGAGTTAAACGAGCGCGGGGGCGCACATACGGGCTGGCGACGCTGACGCTTGCGGCGCTAATCTTTTTCCCGGTCATGCCTGCGCGGGCGCAAGCGCAAGGTTCGGCAAACATCTACAATAGCCGCACGTATATCACGACCGTCTCACTGGCGCGGAGGCAAACGCTAGCGGGGCGGCGTCAGGTTGACGGATTTCGCGATCGTTCTTCCGCGCGTGCTATTGGTAGCGGAATCGAGTGCGCGCAGTAGCCGCCGGAGGTCGGCGCGAAAGTCAGCCGCCGTCTGGTAACGAAGATCGCGGTCTTTCTCAAGAGCCTTATCGAGGAGCAAATCCAAATCAGAAGGGAGCGCGGGATCGAATGAACTGGCGGACGCCGGCTCGCTCGACAGAATGGCATTCACGGTCGCGCGCCTGTCCTTCGCGTCGAAAGGTTTTTGCCTCGTGACCAGCTCATACAGGACGACGCCCAAGCTCCAAATGTCTGTGCGGTGATCAATCATTTCGCCCGTCGCCTGCTCGGGCGACATGTAGGCGAGCGTCCCCAGCGCCGCGCCCGCCTGCGTGTGTGCCGCGTCAGCCCCACGCGGCGCTTGCGCTTCCGTTAATTTCGCTAAGCCGAAGTCGAGGAGCTTCACGTAACCGTCGGGCCGCACCATGATGTTGTCCGGCTTGATGTCGCGGTGAATGATTCCCGATTGGTGGGCGGCGGCCAGCGCCTCCGCGACCTGACCCGCGAACGACAGACTTTCTTTGAGTTTCAGCGCGTTTCTCATCATTGAACGCAGCGTCTGTCCCTCGACGAACTCCATCGCGATGAAATGGAGTCCGCCATATTCACCTACTTCATAAATGGTGATGAGGTTCGGGTGATTCATCGCCGACAGCGCCTGAGCTTCACGTTTGAAGCGGTCGGCGCGTTCCACGTCGGCGACAAATGGACGCGGAAGGATTTTGAGCGCCACCCTGCGATTGAGCTTCAACTCGCGCGCAAGGTAAACCTCGCCCATTCCGCCCGCACCTAACAGGCTCTCGATGGTGTATTTCCCGAAGTCTTTGCCGATGAGTGATTCATGGGTGGTTAGATTTGAATCCCGCGCGAGGGCTTGCGCCGCCACCTTCATGGCGGAGCGTTCCATGAAATGAGAGGCCTGTGCGCGCGCCTTGAGCAAGCTCAATACTTCGCTCTGCAAGGTAGGGTTTTCAATTGTCGCCTGCACTACAAATTGTTCGCGCTCATCCTTCGGCAGATCGAGAGCCACATCAAGCAGGGCGTCAACTTGTTTCCATAGTTCTGCGTCCATCGGCTTAGGAACGACTCAGTTCTCGATACAACCACGTTTTGGCTTTGCTCCATTCGCGCATCACAGTGATAGGGGCAATTCCCATCACTTCCGCGGTCTCTTCGACCGACAGCCCGCCGAAGAAACGCAGTTCGACGATCTGGCTCTTACGCGCATCAATCCGCGCCAAGCCTTTCAGCGCCTCATCAAGCGCCAGCAGATCGGAATCTTTTTCATCGGTCACAGACATCGCTTGCTCAAGCGATATATGGCGTGCCTCCACGTCTTTAGCGACGCGCGGGCGCTGGCGCGCGAAGTCCACCAGAATGCGGCGCAGCATCTGCGCCGCGACGGCAAAGAAATGAGCCCGGTTTTGCCAGCGGACGGCTTGCCAGTCGATCAAACGCAGATAGGCTTCGTTTATCAGCGCCGATGTTTGCATCAGATGGTCACTGCGCTCCCCCCTCATGTAGTGTCTCGCGAGGCGGTGCAATTCCGCCTGAACGAGCGGAGCCAGTCGGTCGAGGGCAGCCTCATCGCCGTCGCTCCATGCGACTAAAAGTTCCGTCAACTGATGAGGCTTGAGCGCGTCCATGCGTGACTCTGGGTAAAAATCGGATTCGTCAAAGGGGCCGTAGCTCACAATTGATGCTGTGAAGCAATAGCGTGATTGAGATAAAGTTTAATCACCGCCGCGTGCAAGCTCATCGGTCTTCGAGAAGCAAAGCGTGCGCCGGTGCAAGCGCTGCAGATGCGTGCGGAAGTTTGAATCTTGGCGCTTGATGATGCGCGTTGATTCGTCTGTCACATCTGTGATGAGACTCGCGAGCGGCGCTCGATCCATAATCACAGGTTATCAAAGAACAGCTTGTTTGCTTACATTTATTTCACCTCGCTTGAATGATGACATCTAAACTTAGAACTTTGTTTCATGTTGTCGGGACAGAATCAGGATAAATAGTTTGTAAAACGGTTAGCGCAATGGCAATTTCAGAACCAGAGCGGGGGGCGCTGATTCCGGCGGGCGCGAACGGTCACAGCAAGGAGCCGTCTGCTGCACCCGGCAACGGCCGCCAGCATCGCGCCGTTACCGCAGGCAAAGATGCCGACGACGCCGATGGCGGCGTGCTGCTCGCCGGGCGGCCCGATACGCACCTCGATGACGAGGCGGTCGCCCGCGCCAAGAGTTGGCGTGGACTGTTGCGGACGTTTGAGATCGCGCGCGTGCTGGGGACGCTCGGCCTCTGTCTGTTTCTCGAAAACTACGATGCGCGCGCTAAGTTTAACCGACGGATGGCCGCGCGCTTGCGGGAAGAGGCGCGCGCTTTGGGCCGCGCCGCGCTTTTTCAGGAGTGGTCGCGCGACGTGGATCGCCGCGCGCTCGACTCGGTCGTTCGGTTGACACGCTTCGTGGTCTTTCGCGGGCGCGACGAGTCGGCGACTAAGGAGGCGCGCCTGCGTCGCCAAGCCGTGTGGCTCAGGGATCGACTCGTTGCGCTCGGCCCCACGTTCATCAAGCTCGGGCAGGCGCTCGGCACGCGCGGCGATCTCCTGCCGCTCGCCTACGTGCAGGAGTTGGCGACCTTGCAGGATCAGGTGCCGCCGTTCCCGACCGCGGAAGCCTACGCTCGCATCGAGGCCGAGTTGGGCCGCAAGCTCAACGAAGCCTTCGCCGAGATTGACGCCGAGCCGATCGCGGCTGCGTCGCTCGGGCAGGTCTATCGCGCGCGTCTGCACGCGGGCGACGAAGTGGCCGTCAAAGTTCAGCGCCCACGCCTGCGCGAAACCTTGAGTTTCGACATCGCCATCCTGCGCCGCATCGTCGGGTTCCTCGCGCGCTACCCGCAACTCAACGAAAACGCCGACTGGGCCGGAATGCTCGACGAGTTCGCCGAGATCATCTTCGAGGAAATCGACTACGCCCACGAGGCCCGGAACGCCGATCGCTTTCGCCGCAACTTCAAAGACTGGCGGGCGGTGCGCGTGCCGCACATCTACTGGTCCCACACGACGCCGGGCGTGCTGACGATGGAGTTCATCCGCGGGACCAAAGTGACTGACCTCGAAGCCCTGCGCGCGCGCCGCATCTCGCCGGTCAAGGTCAACCGACTGCTGATCCGCACGTATCTCAAGCAACTGTTGGAAGACGGCTTTTTCCACGCCGACCCGCACCCCGGCAATCTGCTCGTGATGGACTCGGGGCATCTGGCTTTCTTCGACTTCGGGATGACCGGCCGCATTACGCCGCATCTCCAATCGCAGATGATCGACGCTTTCTTCCACGTCGTCGGCCGCGACGTGCACGGGCTGGCGCAGGACTTGATCAATCTGAATTTCTTAAAGCCCGGCGTCGATCCCGAACAGGTCCGCCCGGTGGTCGAAGGACTCTTCAAACACTATCTGAATCTGAAACTCGGCGAGGTCAACTTCAAAGAGTTGACTTACGATCTGGCCGACGTGATGTACGAATATCCTTTTCGCCTGCCGTCAAACTTCACCTTCGTGATGCGCGCATTGATGACGCTGGAAGGCATCGGCATCGTCACCGACCCCGGCTTCAGCTTCTTCGAGACGGCGCGGCCCTACGCCAAAGAGATGATGCTCAGGCGCGAAGGCAAGCAGTTCCGCCAACTCTTCATCGACAAGCTGACAGGGCGCGACTCGGAAGACGGCCGCGTCGAGTGGGGCAAAATGTGGAAGCTGGCGAAGATGGCCGCGAAGATGTATTTGGAAAAGTGACTTTGGCTAGGTCGTGACGGTTTCTTGCGAGCGCGTGCCGCCGGGAGCGCAGGCATCCTGCCTGCCATGAGCGCGAAGCGCGAATGACGGTCCATCAGCATCCGACGTTGTGCGGGCATTGAGATTTAGTTAGCTCGCCCGAGGCGAGCTTGCAGGCAAGATGCCTGCGCTCCCGGCGTCGAGGCTGCCGATCTGCCACTCGGTAAGGCCGTTCCCAATGCGCTCTGTAAATCGAGCGCCGTTAAGCTAAAGCCGGAGGGCCGCGAGTTCAGCATGAATTCGCGGCCCTCCGACTTTCAGAGCGGCAAGGAATTTACTTGGTCCCCAACGTCAACGCATTGAACAGCAACGGATAGGTCGCCAAAGATTGCGCCCGGTACTGCGGGCGGAAACCAAATAAGACGACGCGCCCTTTGCCCAACGCGACCTCGACGAGCGCGGCCTTGCCTTTCAGCTTGTCCCCGCCAAGCAGCCAACCCGACAACAGCGGATCGGCGTTCACGGGATAGCGCGCGACGACGCGGACGCGCGACGCCTCGGTTGGATCAGTCACCTCGAAGGCCGGCGAATCTTCCGCCCACGCGATCGACTCTTTCGGCATCCCCTTCGCTAACGGGTGCGTGGTGTCCAGTTCCGTCCGCAGGATCGAGCCGGGCACAAAGAACTCGGTGCGCTTCAAGCCGGCAGTCACATCACGCACCGGCAACTTCAGTTGCGTGATCGCAAAGTCCGAAGCCTTGTTCAGACAGACCAGCGTGCCGCCCTGCTCGACGAACTCGCGCAAAGCTCTGACGCCCTCTTCGCCTAAGCCCCCGGTCAACTCTTCCGGCATCGAGCCTTTGCGATAGCCTTCGAGGAGCGTGCGCAGCGACTGGTCGGGGATGATGAGCGTGTGATACTTGGCACGCAGGTTGCCCCTGCGAGCCTCTGCATCATTCAACGATGCGTACTCATAACAAGGTTCGAGAATTGAACGCGTCCAACCCTCATCCATCGAAGGAACGTGCGACTTGTAAAGAGCGATTTCTTTACGTCCCGTTAAAATGCAGTCAGAGATTGAGCGCGTAATGTTTACCTTCTTTGCAAACTTGCCAGTGAAGGGGGCCATGATTGGCGTTACATCCACCCCCATCAAAAGCGAAAGTGTGTGCGCCGTCACATCGTAAGGGGGGATTGGATTATTGTCAGCGTCACGGAGATTTGGGTAACGCTGTGATTCCAGCAGAGCCTTGGCGAAGCCACCGTAAGGCTGTGCAATCTGGATGACGGCGGTTTGACCCGGATAAGTCATCGTCGGGCCATTGAGCTTTGCCCCCTCGATCTTGACTGGCCTGCTACCTGAGAGCCATCCGACCTCTACCCCGCCGCTCTCATGCACGTCGAGCAATTTATGTCTGTTCTCCGACTTCACAACTTTATAGCCTTACAT
>JBOGOY010000283.1:0-5781 GCA_050748185.1 Pyrinomonadaceae bacterium | reverse complement strand
CCGTGGGCCGGCGCGTCCATGCCTCTGGCGCCCCGACCCGCGGGGCTTTCTCGTCTCATCCGATCCAATTACTTCAACGGCACGCGCCATCCGCAACGCAACGGTGCATGTCGCGCAGAGCCTCCACTTGTTCGGCCGTCAGTTCAAACTCGTCCCCGGCCAGACTAACCTTCACTCGCTCGCCAGCCACCGCTTGGAAGAACTTTTTGTAGGGTAAAGTATAGGTGAAACTCTCCACCACTTTCTCCTCCTCACCCGTGGTTATCGAGCGAATAAGGTTTGGGTCGGACCAAATAGCTTCCCCGTCGACGGTAATTCGTAGAGTGCATCGGTCGGGGTAGGCAAGCGCGTCGGCGAAAGAATAAAAACGCAGAATGATTGTCGCGGGGGGCGTAACGGTCGAGCCCGAGACGCTGAAGATCGGAGAGAGTAACACTTTGCGGTTTCCCCGGTTGAGCAGCAACAGGTCATCCTTCGGGTAGACGTTAAGCTGATTCTGTTCCTTAGAGTAGTAAGAGGTTGCTTTTGTCGGGCCGAATCTCGGCGGCAGCACGGCGTACACAATCGAGGAGGCGGACGACTCGGTTATCCATGTGTACATGTCTGCATGAGAAATTCGGTTCGCACGACCCTCCCACGCGCCGTAGTAAAAGGCGAAGTAGGCGGCGTTGACCGCCAAGGCGAAAAGAATTGGATGTTTCTTCGGCCAGTTCATTCCACCCTCCTGCAAAAAAACGGGGCGGGCGCAAACCCGCACCCGCCCTTACAGTTTCGGCTGGCGACGGCCGGCCCGGCGGCGACGCCTCAACCGATCTTGATGCCGATAGATTCGAGGAATTTGGTCGGCTTGTCGCCGCCGATCATCGCGAAGATGAAGTCGTTCTTAATAGTGGCCTTCACTTCCTGCGAGCGGGCGTTCATCAGGACCACTTCGTCATCGCTGATCTGTTTGATCGCGGTGCCGAACATGACTTTGATTTTGCCCTCGTCGATGCAGTCGTAAACCTGCTGCTTGTTGCCGAACTTGAGATCGTTTTTTAGGTCGCTGCGGATGACGAGTGTGACCTCGTTGATCTCTTCGGCGGGGCGGAAGGTGATGTCGCTGCCTTGCCGGCGCGCCACCATGTCCACGGCCGCTTCGATGGCCGAGTTGCCCGCCCCGACGACGATCATCTTCTTACCCTTATAAGCCTCGGGGTCGGTCAGTTTGTATTTGACCTTGTCCTCGGTCACGCCGTCGCGCGTCACCTTCATCTCCTCGCCGGGCACTCTCAGCTTCATCGGCGTGCCGCTGTTGCCGATCGCGAGCACCACGCGCCGGCTGCGGTAGGTCATCTTCTCTTTCTCTTTGCCCTTCTCGGTCTGCATGGTGAAGTAGTCGCCGTCCTCGGCCTTCTTGATCGCCTTGCAACTCTCGTTTTCGTTGACGACGACGCCGTTCTCCTTCATGTTCATGATCCAAGTGTTGAGCAGGACTTCGCGCTGATCACCGGCGACTTTGCGCCGCGCGTCGGCCAGCGCTTCGAATCGCCCGGCATCGAGCCGGCCCGCCTCGATCTCGGTTTCGAGGCGATCTCCGTAGGTCTGCCGCGCCAGCTTGATCTTGTCCTTCTTGCCGATCTCCTCTTCGGCGATTTTGCCCTCGCTCTCTTCGCGCAGCAGATCGGCAAGCACGGCCTTGTCCTCCGCGTCGAGCAGCGCCTCGAACTTGCGGCGGGCGCTCAACAGGCGGGCCTGCCCGGCCGCGTCGATCGTGCCGGCCAGTTCCGCGTCGAGCAGTTGCTGGTACTTGTCGCGCGCGGAGGTGAGCACTTGACCGCCGCCGTCTCCGTTTAGTGTCCCGGTGCGCTCGGCCGCCAGCCACTCACGCACGCGCGCCTTGTGTGGCTCGTCCACGATCTCTTCGAGCACCTCTTCGACGTACTCTTCGAGGCCGGGCAGTCGGATGCCGCCCTGCCATTCCATTGTCTCGGGCTTGAGGAAGACGTACTTGCCCTTCGGGTACTTGACGATGGTGGACATCACCGTGTCTTGCTCG
Source organism: Pyrinomonadaceae bacterium (assembly GCA_050748185.1). Lineage (GTDB taxonomy): Bacteria > Acidobacteriota > Blastocatellia > Pyrinomonadales > Pyrinomonadaceae > JACCRA01. The sequence goes on along the minus strand of JBOGOY010000283.1, from coordinate 3,743 downwards.
ATGCCGATGTAGCGCAGACCCAACTTTTTCGCCATCACGGCGGCTGAGAGGCCGGCCGGCCCCGCGCCGACGATCGCCAGATCGTAATCGACTTGTGGGGGCGGCGAGCCGTTGCCGCCGTTCAACTCGTGCGCGACGTGGATCGCGACGGCCGCGCCCTCGTTGGCGGCGTTCTTGATGAGTGGCGTCCCCGAAACGTCGCCGATGATGTAGCAGCCGGGCACGTTGGTCTCGAACTTGGCGTCGCGTGCGGGGACTTTGCGCGGCGGAATCTTTTTCGTGGTGTTGACGACGATGCACGCCTTCGGGTTGACGGGGCACTCGACCTGACAGGAAGTGTCCTCCATGCACTGATCGGGCGCGATCGGGGTGGAGAAGCCGTTGACAATGGCGAGTACGTCGTGTGGGCAGGCATCCACGCAGGCGTGACAGCCGATGCAGCGCTCGGTGACGATAACCGGGTGCGGGTAGTCCGGCCCTTCGGGGTCGTACTTTTCGAGCAACTCCTTAGAGAGTTGGAGTAGTTGCGAGTTCTCGTCCTGCTTCGGCGGTGGCGGCTCTTCGAGCAGGCGGCGGGCGCGAGATGCGTCGCGCAGGGCGGCGCCGACGCCGACCACCAGCAGGAACACGCTGATCCCGACCCAGCCCCACCACGGCAGGCCGCCGAAGAAATCTTTGCCCGCCGCGTAATCGCGGGTCCAGAGATTGAGCGCCACGAGCAGGGCCATGAGCGCGAGAATGATGAATAATTGCGACTTTTTCATGATTCAGGAAAGAATTACAAAAGCCGCGCCGGCTAGCGGTGCGACGAGGCCAGCAGCGGCGATCCCCTATCGGGGCGCGTTTCGACGGCCGCGATCTTTTCGGGCCACACGGTCATGAGCATTGGGTTCCAGTGGCGCTTGTCGAAAATGTGCTGCCGGTGGCAGGAGTTGCAGTTCGGAGTCTCCGGCCCGAAGACGACCGTGTTGGTGCGCGCATCCTTCAACCCGCCATGGCAGCCCGCGCAAGTCTGGCGCGGCGTCTCGCGGTCGAGGTTCGCGCCGACGAAAGACTTGTGACAACTCGAACACGACAGCTCGCCGTCAAGGTTGGCCGGCATCCCCGCGATGGCTCGGACGCGGTACATGTGCAGCACGTGGAACTGGGCCGAGCGCTTGTCCCGGTCGTTGTCAACCTTCCACTGCGACATCATCTGCCTGAGCTTTTCGGGTTTCTGGGACCAAGCCTTGTCGCCGAGCCCTTCCCATTCCCACTGGCCGTTGACGATGGGGTAGCCAAACGTCCCGCCGTGCGGTGTGTGCACGCTCTTGCCGTTGAAAGTCTTCTGGTTGGCGTCGTTGTGACAGCCCGAGCAGGTGTTCTCGCGATCGAGCTTGCCGGGCTGGAAACTGGCGTTCAGCGTCGCGAGGCCCGGCCGGAATTCCGCGCCGCGGTGTTCGGTGTGGCAGGTGACACAACCGATGCCGGCCGCCGCGTGCGGATCGATGACCTCGGGGTTGAATGCTTCCGTCTGGTGGCACGACGCGCACTTCGCCTCCATGCTCCCGGTCAGCGAGTGGCAGGTCGTGCAGGAGTTCGCGTTCGGTTCGCGCGCGATGGCTGGCGTCACGTCCAGAGAGGCGCGCTGGTGCGGGTTCGAGATGGGGGCGGGCGAATAGGCGGACGTGAAACTGTAGGCCGCCACGATCGCGAACACGCCGACCGCGACCGCGCCCCAAGTGAAGACTGAAAAGGGCCACGGTCGCCCCAGATCGCGCGTCGGCACCCAGTTGAAGCGGGCTTTGCCGAGACGTGGGGGCGTGCGCGGCCGCAGGGCTGAGGCGCGCGTGATCTTGCCGGCCTCGCGTTTGCGCTTCTCCCAGAACACGTCGAGCGCGTCAGCGTCGGATTTGGCCGCGCCCTGTGCGCCCTCGCCTTTAGCCTGCTCGGCAATGTGTTGGTGCGCCGCCGCCTCTTGCTGCGCGCTCGATGCGTGGGCGTCTTCGATCAGAATTTCGGCGTCGCCGATACGGACGGCGGTTTGGTAAACGACGCGCAGCGAGAGAGCCTTGTCTGCGCGCCCGACGTAGAGGAAGAACGGCCCGATCTGGACCACGTCGCCGTCGGCCAGCGCTTCCTTCTCTTCGACCAGATTACCGTTGAGCGTCGTCGAATTCGAGGGGCTCAGATGGAACAGGTAAAAGGTGCCGTCGGATTCTTTGATGCCGGCGTGGATGCGTGAGACCGTCGGGTGGTTGAGGACCAACTCGCAGTCCGGCAGACGCCCGATGGTCAGACCCTCGGTCAGGAGCGTGACCGGATCGACCGCTTGATCTTCCCGTGTGATGATAAAAGCGCTGGCTTTAGTCTTCATGTTTTTTAACGAGTGACAGGTGACAGGTGACAGGTGACGGGGCGGGGCAGCTTCTTCAACTCGTCACCTGTCACTCATCACCTGTCACTTAACCGCGAAGTACACGACCTGAATGATGTGGACCAGCATCAGCATCAGCATCAGCGACGTGGCGACGACATGCGGCGCGAGCCACAGCTTCAGCAGTTGATGCAGGTAAATGAGCGAATCCACGCGACGGAGCAGGACGGTCGCCTCGACTGCTTCGAGCAGCAGGCGGCGCGACTTCGGGTCGGGCATCTTGTCGGCGATCGGCTCGATCTCCTCGCGCGCTTTCGCTTCCATCGCCGACAGATCCTCGCGGCGGAGGTACTGGCGCACTAAATAGCCGAGTGAGAGGAAGCGCCCGCGCACTTTCTTCCTGATCACTTGCCGTAACTCCTCGCTGCTCTCCTGCCCGATGTGCGCGAGTTGTTCGCGCAGTTCCTCACGCCGCGCGCGCAAGTCCTCGATCAGCAGCGGCTCGCCCTCGATGCTCGTCATGATGCGCGGCGCGATAATGTAACAGGCGACGCCGAACAGGCCCGTCAGGATCACAAGGTCGAAAGAGATCATCAGGAGCGACGTGAGCAGCCCGCCCGTGCTGCGTCCGCCGTGCAACAGCAGCAGGATGCCCGCGACGATGCCGAAGTAGAGGTGCGCGAGCAACCAGTAGCGCAAGGGGCCGACCCGTTTCCGATAAATTTGTTTGCGCGCGGGGTAGGCCATCACCACCGCGATGCCGAAGAGTCCGACGAGGCCGGTCAGCCAGCGGATCGTCAGCCAAGTGTCGTTGAGCCGGCCGTCGAGTCCGTAGCGGAAGAGACCCCAAACGGTTAGCAGCGTGAGCGCGATCGTGCCGAGGATGCCGCCGACGTGCCAGAGCTTGGCTATCGGATCGCTCTTGTGGATGTTGCGGCCGATGGCGTGCGTCTGGTCGCGGAAGACGATGCCGAGCCGCCGCTCGACCTCCGTGAAATACTCGCGCGGGTTGACGCGGACGAGCGCGCCGGTCGGGCAATTCTCCTGACACGAGTAAGCCTGCTGCTTCGTGCCCGCCGGGTTGAGCGGCGTATTGTTGCAGAGGTTGCATTTGACGGCGATGAGGTTGTCGGTCTCCGTCACCGGGTCGGGGAGTTTCGACGGCGCGAGAGTCAACCAGTTTCGCGCGCGCATTTTCCACGTCACCGGCTCGGCCGGCGGAGCTTTGCGCGGAACCATCGTGATCGCGTTGTAGGGGCACTGCGTCGCGCAGTCGCCGCAGCCGATGCAGGTCTTCGTGTCGATGTCGATCTGCCCGCCGCTAAAGCGCCCGATGGCCCCGGTCGGGCAACCCGTCAGGCACTCGGGGTCTTGGCAGTGCATACAG
>JBOGOY010000282.1:3606-5786 GCA_050748185.1 Pyrinomonadaceae bacterium | reverse complement strand
CTATTAATTTCTGTCAAGCCGGAAATCGATGTCAGGCGCGTTTGACGCTCCGGGCCGTGGTGGGGGTCGGGCGCGTTGTGTTCGTCGCCTCATTCGCTGAGGCCGTGCGCGCGGAGGCCGCGTCGTCCTCATTGTCTTGCGGCTGTGATTTGGTCTTCTCGATGCGGGCGGACATTCGCCGATCGAGGTCGGCGATCTGCTCGGGCGATAGCCGGTAGATGTTCGGCTGGTTGTGGTAGAGCTTGGCCCCGGTGACAATGTCAGCAACTTTAAAGCCGTGAGTCTCGGCCTTGGCGATCAATTCCTGCACGCTCAACGTCTGGGGGACCAGTGAGAGCGGCGCGGCCTTCTCTTCGAGCATTTCGGGGACACGCGCCGGCCGCGGCGCTTCCAACGGCAGATCGACTTCGGATTCGCGCCTCATGTGTTCGAGGAAGTTTTGGAAGGTGATGTCGCCCGTTAACTCGAAGCCGACCTCGAAGGCCGGGCTGTTCGACTTAATGACCTGAAAGACACGCACAATCTCCCCGTCGCGCTCTTGCAGGGAGACCTCGACCATCACGTCCACGAAGTATTCGAGGCCGCTTGCCGTCATCGGCAGCACGCGCCCGACTTCGTTATCCTCTTTGGCCTCTTTGCCCTTCGCCGGGATCTGGTCCACGATCACAACCGATTTGCCGCTCTCGATGCAGAGGCGGCGCAGCACCCCCTGCAGGATCATCTGATCCGCGGCCAACTCTTCGGCGCTCGGCTGGGCTAATGGATCGCCGGTGCGGTCGCGCACCGCTGCGACCATCTCGCTGTGTTTGGCGCTGAAGTAAGCGGCCCACGAGTCGAGCGCGAAACACCCGTAGTTCTGCTCGCGCCCCTCGCCGGTTAAGGCCCAGTCGATAAACTCGGGCAACTCGTCAGGGCGCTCGATTTCGAGCCCGTCGAAGAAAGTCCCGTTGCCGCGCAGCAGGCGCGTCTTGCGCTCCACGTCGAAAATGCAGAGCCGGCCCAAGCCGGCTTCGGACATGCTGCGGACGAAGTAACTCTTGCCGACACCCGCGCCGCCGCGCACCGCCATCACGAGCCGCTGTTGGCGCGGCAAGCGGCTGAGGGGATTAATCCTCGCTCTGGTCTGGTTGTTGCTCATCGTGTGTGCTCCTCGTCAGCCGCTCCCGGCTATCTTCTTCATCAAAACTCAGGGCAAGTGGAAGACGCCACCGCCTCACTGCCAGCTTTGGCGACACATTGTATCACGGGTGAAACGCGGACGCAACAGACTTTGATGAGGAATAACCGATACCGTAGCGGCGCCATCCCGCTTCATGTCCCGGCTCTGCGCGAATGGCGGGAAGACATCCCCGCTCTGGCAAAGTTTTCCCTGCGCTCGCTGGCCTCTGACCTCGGCCGTGAACGCATCGAGTTGACTGCCGACGCCATTTCCGAGCTTCAAGAGTCCGCTTGGCCCGGCAACATTCGCGAATTGTGCAACGTGCTCGAACGGGCCGTTTTGTTAAACAGAAATTCGACCATCGAGAAGAACTTCCGATCGGCAATCCGCCTCCGATCAGCGCCCATAAAAATCTTGATTTCGAGATCGCCTGTCTCTAATTTATAACCCGCGGCTAAGGCCGGCGCGCCATTAGTGTTTTCGCCGGGCGTGGGATAAATTTAACGGATTGTTAGGAGACCAAATTACCGGGAGAGAAGGATCGGCGCGAGGGCCGCGCCACCAAGTCAATATATGGAGTTGAATCACAGAACCTCGCGCGCCACGACGAATCTCTGGCTCAAGTTAATATGCGTCGTAGCGATCGGCGCGGCAGTGAGCGGGTGCTCGACCTCTGCCACAGACTCGAACCCGGCGGAAGCGGTGAAAGCCAGCGCCACCCTGCCGGTGGACGACCTGCTCCGCCAAGCCGACGAATCTTATCGCCAGCGCGCCGACCTCGACCGCGTGCGCGCGGGGATCAAAGTTCTCAAGCGTATCCGCGCCATCGAGTCGCAGAACTTTGAGGCATCTTGGCGGGCGGCGCGTTTGAATTACACACTCGGCGACAAGTCAACTGACGAGGAAGAGCGCGCGAAGGCGTTCAAAGAAGGCGAGGAAGCGGGAAAGGCGGCGACGCGCGCCGAGCCGAACCGTCCCGAAGGACACTTCTGGCTGGGGGCCAATTACGGCGGTCAGGCGC
>JBOGOY010000282.1:0-3596 GCA_050748185.1 Pyrinomonadaceae bacterium | reverse complement strand
GTCAGGCGCAGGTCGAGGGGCCGTTGTCCGGGCTCTCGCTGGCGAAAGAATTGCGCCAGCGGATGGAAACCGTGCTCAAGTTGGACGAGGGCTATCAGGGCGGCAGCGCCTTCATGGTGCTCGGGCGACTGGACGTGGAACTGCCTAAGATGCTCGGCGGCGACCCCGAGCGCGCGGTCAAGACGCTGGAGCGCGGTCTGCGCTACGGCGAAAACAATTCGCTGCTGCGCCTGCGGCTCGCGGAGGCCTATCTCAAGGTCAAGCGTCCCGAAGATGCGCGCCGCGAGGTCAAATACATCCTCGACATGAAACCGCACCCGGACTTCCTACCCGAATACAAAGAGTCAGCCGAAGGGGCCAAGCAGTTGCTCGAACGAAGACTGTGAAAAATTGACGGGTGACAAGTGATGCGTGATAAGACAGAACCGCTTTCTTCCCGTCACCTGTCACCCGTCACTGTTTACACTCTTCTCCTGTCACTGTTCACCTGTCACTTCTTCCACGTTTCACCAACGGTGGTAGGCCGGATGGCCGGGTCGCACGGCGACGAAGGTACCGCGGCAGGTGGCACAGACTTGACCCCCGGCCAATAGTTCGGCTTCGACGACGGCCCGGTCTTCCGCCGACTCGACGACGCGGGCGGTCAACCGGATTGGTCCATCGGTCGGCGTCGGGCGTTTTAGTTTCACCGAGTAGTCGGCGGTGACAGTGCAGGGCGGCGTGTCGAGGTTATCGCTCAGCATCAGGTGATGCGCCGCCGCCCAGTTTGAATGGCAATCGAGCAGCGCGCCGATGATGCCGCCGTTGAGCATTCCGGGAAACGCCTCTTGGTAAGGCTCGGCTTTCCATTCGGCGACGACCTCGCCGTCTTCGCGTGCGAAGCTTTTGATCCGCAGTCCACGCTCGTTGGCCGGGCCGCAGCCGAAGCAGGCGTTGTCGGGCGCGTACTGCTCTTGCAGACTCTTTTTTTCGGTGTGTGTGCTCATGGTTTTGCTCTTGCAGGCGACGGATTATGGACGTCATCTTCCTATCGATGCAAACTCCGCTGGCGGGTGCTAAGATGTCGGCTTAATACGGCTCGGAAAACGGCTTCATTTTTAAACACTACACAGCATCAATGCTCAATCCCGCACGACTTCTGATGATCGGGCTGCTCTGCGTTCTCTGTGGGCTACCCGCGCCGGCGCAGGAAACCCCGGCCCCACTCCCGTCACCCACGCCCGCTCCGCCCGAAGCCCCCGCGCCGAAGAAGGCGAATGAGCGGCCCGCCGCGTTCAAAGCAGCCGCCGAACCGTATGACGCCGCGACCGTCGCGCAGATGGCGGGCAAGTGCGTGCGGCTCGACACAGAGGCCGGCGAGATCGCGCTCGAATTGTTGCCCGAGGCCGCGCCCGAAAGCGTCCGCAATTTTCTGAACCTCGCGGCGACGGGCGCTTTTGACACCACGAGTTTCAACCGTGTAGTCAAAGGGTTCGTCGTGCAGGGCGGCAACCTCTCGACGCGCGAGGCGGCCGTGACACCGCAGTTAATTGCCCGCGCCGGCCGCACGGTCCCCGACGAGCCGAGCTACGTCAAGCACGTGCGCGGCGTCGTCTCGATGGCACGGCCCGAAACGCCGAACTCGGCGACGACACACTTTTTCATCCTCGTCGGCGACGCCCCGCACCTCGATGGCACGTTCGCCGCTTTCGGGCGCGTGACGGGCGGCATGGAAGCGGTGGACCAAATTAACGGCGCGCCCGGCGACGGCGAAAAGCCGTCCAAGCCCGTGCGGCTGAGGCGCGCATCAGTCGCCCCTTGTAATCCTCAATGAGAGTCTGGAGACATTTTTCGACATGAGCACGGTTCCTAACAAAGTCATCTATTCGATGGTCGGTGTCAGCAAGTTTCACGACAAGAAACCCGTCCTGAAAGACATCTATCTGTCCTACTTTTACGGCGCGAAGATCGGCGTCCTCGGCCTGAACGGCTCGGGCAAAAGCTCTCTGCTCAGAATCCTCGCCGGTGTGGACAAGGAGTTCAACGGCGAGACCGTGCTGTCGCCCGGCCACACCGTCGGCTTCCTCGAACAGGAACCGCGCCTCGACGAGTCGAGGACCGTGCGCGAGATCGTCGAGCAGGGTGTGCAGGAGACCGTCAACCTGTTGAAAGAGTACGAAGAGATCAATCTCAAATTCGGCGAGCCGATGTCGGACGAAGAGATGGCGGCCCTGCTCGAACGTCAGGGTGTGGTGCAGGACAAGCTCGACGCGGCGGATGCGTGGGATCTCGACAGCCGATTGGAATTGGCGATGGATGCCTTGCGCTGCCCGCCCGGCGAGACGCCCGTTAAAATTCTTTCGGGGGGCGAGCGTCGCCGCGTCGCGCTGTGCCGCCTGCTGCTGCAAAAGCCGGACATCCTGCTCTTGGACGAGCCGACCAATCACCTCGACGCCGAATCGGTCGGATGGCTCGAACAGCATTTGCAGAAGTACGCCGGCACGGTCATCGCCGTCACACACGACCGCTATTTCCTCGACAACGTCGCCGGCTGGATCCTCGAACTCGACCGCGGGCAGGGCATCCCCTACCAAGGCAACTACACTTCATGGCTCGAACAGAAACAGGAACGCCTGAAACGCGAAGAGCGATCTGAGAGCGACCGGCAAAAAACTCTGCAACGCGAACTTGAATGGATCAGGATGACGCCGAAAGGGCGGCACGCGAAGTCGAAGGCGCGTATCAGCGCTTACGAGTCGCTGCTCCAGAAGGAGAGCGAGCGGCGCGCCGAAGAACTGGAAATTTACATCCCGCCGGGGCCGCGCCTCGGCGACGTGGTGATTCAGGCCGAAGGCGTCGGCAAGTCTTACGGCGATCGTCTGCTCGTCGAGAGCATGACTTTCTCGTTGCCGCCCGGCGGCATCGTCGGCGTCATCGGGCCGAACGGGGCGGGCAAGACCACGCTCTTCCGCATGGTGACGGGGCAGGAGCAGCCCGACGCCGGACAGATTCGCACCGGCGAGACGGTGAAGCTCGCCTACGTGGACCAGAGCCGCGACGCGCTCGACGTCGACAAGAGCATCTGGGAAGAGGTATCAGACGGGGCGGACGTGGTAACGCTCGGAACCCGTCAGGTCAACTCGCGGGCCTACGTCGCCCGCTTCAACTTTGGCGGCACGGACCAGCAGAAGAAAGTCGGAGCGCTTTCGGGCGGCGAGCGCAACCGCGTCCACCTCGCGAAGATATTGAAGCAGGGGGCCAACGTGCTGCTCTTGGACGAGCCGACCAACGACCTCGACGTGAACACGATGCGCGCCCTCGAAGAAGCGCTTGAAAATTTCGCGGGCTGCGCCGTCGTCATCAGCCACGATCGCTGGTTCCTCGACCGCATCGCCACGCACATCCTCGCTTTCGAGGGCGACAGCAAAGTGATCTGGTTCGATGGAAATTATTCGGAGTACGAGGCCGACCGACGCCAGCGGCTCGGCGCGGCGGCCGACCAACCGCACCGCATCAAGTACCGCCAACTGACGCGCGGGTGATGCAGAACGATTGCAGATTTCAAATTTGAGACTTCAAATTTGAGCTCACGGATGATGACGTGAACGGATACGATG
>JBOGOY010000281.1:0-5795 GCA_050748185.1 Pyrinomonadaceae bacterium | reverse complement strand
TCTTTCAGCATAACTTGATCAACAAATTCACCTCGACCGTTCTTGCCATTCCGTTAACCACGAATCTGCGCCGTGCCTCCCTGCCGTCCTGCGTTTTGATTGTGCAGGGTGAGGGTGGGCTCGCGAGCGACTCTGTCGCGCTCTGTCACCAGTTGAGGGCTTTAGACAAGGCGCGACTCTTGAAGAGACTCGGCATTGTCAGCCAGCAGGTTATTTCGGACATTGAAACCTGCGTCATGTTCACAATGGGCTTCAGTTGACGAGGGCGGTCGTCGCTCATCCGTCACGTCAATCGACGCCACGTGCGATTCGCCACAGCCCGCCCTCGCATTGTAAAATTCCACTCTCCCGCGAATCACATCGCATAAAACTTGAGGTGAATTATGAAACTGTCCTGCCGCCCGAGCGCGCCGCTCGCGTCGCGTCTGCTGTGCGCGCTCATGTGCGTCTGCCTGTCGGCGAATCTCTCTTTCGCGCAGGCGTCGAAGCGTGTCAATGGAAGGCCCGCCGCCTCCGCCGCCCGAGCCCAAGCCACCGCCGAAGAGGCGCGGAAATTTGTTGCGGAGGCCGAGCGGCGTCTGGCCGAACTCGGCGTCAAGCTCAACCAAGCGTCGTGGGTCCAGAGTAACTTCATCACCGACGACACGGAAGCGCTCGCCGCTGAAGCCAACAAGAACTACATCACCGCCGCCACCGAGATGGCCGAGGCCGCCAAGCGGTTCGATGGCCTGCAACTGCCCTACGACACCACCCGCAAGTTGAAACTTCTCAAACTCGCGCTCGTTCTGCCCGCGCCATCGAACCCGGCCGAGCGCGACGAGTTGACGAAGATCGCCGTCTCGCTCGAAGCCGACTACGGCAAAGGCAAGTTCTGCCTCGACGGCGGGAAGTGCATGACGCTGGAAGACGCGACGCAGGTGATGGCGAACAGCCGCGACGCGGAAGAACTGAAGCGCGTCTGGGTCGGCTGGCACTCGATCTCGCCGCCGCTCAAAGAGCGCTACGCGCGGTTTGTCGAACTGGCGAACAAGGGCGGGCGCGAGATGGGCTTCAAAGACGTGGGCGCGATGTGGCGCTCGAACTACGACATGGGACCAGACGAGTTCGCCGCCGAGATGGAACGGCTCTGGACGCAGGTCAAGCCGCTCTACGACTCGCTCCACACCTACACGCGCTACAAGCTGGCCGAGAAGTATGGGACGGGCGTCGTCGCCCTCGACCAGCCGATCCCGGCGCACCTCTTGGGCAACATGTGGAGTCAGCAGTGGGGCAACATCTATCCGCTCTTAAAGCCAGCGGGCGGCGATCCCAGCTACGACCTGACGAAGATTTTGCAGGAGCGCAAGACGGACGCACGCCAGATGGTCCGCTACGGCGAAGGCTTCTTTACGTCGCTCGGCTTCGAGAAATTGCCCGAGACGTTCTGGGAGCGCTCGCTTTTTGTGAAGCCCGCGGATCGTGAGGTCGTTTGCCACGCCTCGGCGTGGGACATCGACAACCAGAAAGATGTGCGCCTCAAGATGTGCATTAAGATCACGCAGGAAGACTTCAACGTGATCCACCACGAACTCGGCCACAACTATTACCAACTGGCCTACGCCGCACAACCGACGCTTTACCAGAATAGCGCCAACGACGGCTTCCACGAGGCCATCGGCGACGCCGTCGCGCTCTCGGTGACGCCCGAATATCTGAAGCAACTCGGCCTCATCGAGAAAGTACCTGACGCCTCGGCCGACACCGGCCTGCTGCTCTATCAGGCACTCGAAAAAGTAGCCTTCCTGCCGTTCGGCTATCTGGTGGACCAGTGGCGCTGGAAGGTGTTCTCGGGCGAGATCAAGCCGGCGGATTACAACACGGCTTGGTGGGAACTGCGGACGAGGTACCAACAGATCACGCCGCCCGCCCCGCGCGCCGCGACGGACTTCGACGCGGGCGCGAAATATCACGTCCCGGCCAACACGCCCTACGCGCGCTACTTCCTCGCGGCGGTCCTCCAGTTCCAGTTCCACCGCGCGCTGTGCCGCGAGGCGGGTTACACGGGGCCGCTCAACCGTTGCTCGATCTACGGCAACAAGCGGGCCGGCGAGAGGCTGCGACAGATGCTCGCGATGGGCCAGAGCCGCCCGTGGCCCGAAGCTCTGAAGGCGATGACCGGCGAGAGAAAATGGACGCCGCCGCGATCATCGACTACTTCGCGCCGCTCAAAACGTGGCTCGACGAGCAGAACCGGCAACTCGCGCGGAAAGTGGCGGTGGCGAAGTGAAAGCGGTTGCTTCCGCGGAATACATTAAAGAGTCGCACGATCCTTTCTTGTCCCCGCAGGGGACCAATTCAATAGCCGGGGGCAGCGCCCCCGGGCTCGACACGTAACGAGACCCGACCCTGAAGGGGTCGCATTACACCATCTCAATGCGACCCCTTCAGGGTCGTAATATTTCGGTGGCATTTGCCGGGGGCGTTGCCCCCGGCTATTGAATTATGCCCTTTCAGGGCGGTATAAACTGGCCGCGAAGAAACGCCTGACTAATCGGAGGACAACGTGAACTCGATTCGACTCCCCCACGAGCATTTGGTCATACTGTGTCTCGTCGTATTCGCTTTCAGTTCCTGCGCCTACCAGCAACTGCCACCACCACCCGGCGACGCCCAAGCTAACGCGCCCGCGTCAACCGCCACCTACACCGTCGAAGAACTGGCCTCCGTGCCGAGTCTCTTCAACGCGCGACAACTCCCCGACGGTGGCATTGTCTATGTGAGCGATCAGTCGGGTGATTACGAACTGTGGGTGCGCCCGGCGTCGGGGCAGCCGGAGCAGTTGACGACGCTCAGGCAACTAGTCGTCAATCCGCGCGTCGCGCCCGATGGCGCGTCGGTCGTCTTCGGCAGTGACTTCGGCGGCAACGAGCGTTACGATCTCTACCGGCTCGATCTGAAGAGCAGGAAGATCGAGCCGCTCGTCGCCACCAAAGACATCTCCGAAACCGGGCATCGTTTTTCGCCGGATGGCAAGTGGCTGGCCTACGAGGCCGACCCCGAAATTCAATTCCGCCCGCAGCTTTACATGCGCGAGCTGGCGACGGGGACCGAGCAGCAGTTGACGAAAGGCGCGGTTCCGGCCTACGCGCCCGTCTGGTCCCACGACGGCCAGCAGCTTGCCGCCGTCCGCACCGGCGACGATCAGCATGGCGACCTGTTAATCGTCTCGGTCGCCGACGCGCGCGTGATGGAAATTAAACCGCCGTCGGACGGGCACATCCTCCGGCCCGTCGAGTTCTCGCCGGACAACCGCCAACTGCTGGCGCGGACGAAGAACGCTGAGGGCTTCGAGCAACTCGCTTTGGTCAATCTCGCGGGCGGCAGTGTGAAGCGGATCAGCACGCCGCGGTGGGATGTGGGCGAAGCCACGTGGCACGACGCGGCGGGCATCTTCTTCACGCGCAACGTCAGCGGGCGCTACGGCCTCTACCACCTGCCGACGCCGGACGCTGCGCCGACCGAGTTGATCGCCCCGCGCGGCGTGGTGAGTGATTTGGACGTTAACAAGGATGGGACCAAGCTCTCGTTCGTCCGCGCGGATGCGACCCAGCCGGCCGATCTTTACTCCCACGATCTGAAAAGCAGACAGACCGCACAACTGACGCGCTCGCTGCCGGCGAAGATCGATCCTGCGCGCCTCTCCGCCGCCGAGCCGTTCAAGGTGTCGAGCTTTGACGGGACGCCGATCGAGGGTCTGCTCTACCGGCCGAAGAGCGGCGGGACCAGACAGCCGTACCCGGCGGTGGCGCTCATCCATGGCGGGCCGAACGGTCAGAGCGTCGAAGACTTTTCGCCGATGACGCAGGCGCTCGCGCAGTCCGGCTTCGTCGTCGTCGAGCCGAACTACCGCGGCTCGACCGGCTACGGCAAAAAGTTTGAAGACCTCAATAACAAGGACTGGGGCGGCGGCGACCGCCGGGACGTGCGCGCCGTGCTCGAACACTTCGTCAGAGAGGGCTTGATCGATCGAAGGCGCATCGGCATCACCGGCGGCAGCTACGGCGGCTACATGACGCTCATCGCGCTCACCAAAGACCCTGACTTCTACGCCGCCGGGGCCGACTCTTACGGGATGCACGACCTCGCCGAAGATTACAACCTGACCAAAGACCGCTTCGGCCTCTGGTACGAAACCGAAATGGGCACGCCAGAAAAGAGCCCCGAGTTGTTCGCCGACCGCTCGCCGATCAGTTTCCTCAAAGACCTCAAGGCCCCGCTCATCGTCTTTCAGGGCGCGAACGACACCAACGTGCCGCAGGCCGAGAGCGACAAGATGGTGTCGGAGTTGAAAAAGATGGGCCGCAAAGTGGAGTACATCGTCTATCGGGACGAGGGACACGGCTTCACGCGCCGCCCGAACCGGATCGACAACATGCGGCGGACGACCGACTTTTTCCGCGAGCACATGAAATGAGAGCGTTGACGATGGAGGATAGACGATGGACGATGATTGACCATTAACGGTGAGTGTTCAGCGGGGGCAAGCCACTCATTGCCCGTGGTTCATCGTCTGTCGTCCATCGTCCGCCGTGCTTTTGCCTTTTGCCTTTCTAACGGGGATAATATCCGGCGATGAAAGAACTTGAAGACTTCTACGAAGATATTATTGACGACGAGCCGGCTGAGGAATTCTCGGAGGAGCTTGCCGACGAAGAGGGCGACGGAGACTTCGGCGAAGACGACGAAGACGACGAAGAGCCTTACGAGTTGCGGACGGCCGTGCTGGCGAAGAACGATATGCTGGCGCTGATCTCGCTGAAACTGTCGGAGAGCGGCGGTGTGCTCGTGCGCGTCGATCCGCGCCAGCCCCTGCCCGCCGCGCGCACCTACGAAGACTCCGTCGCGGCCGCCAAGTGGTTCTACCGCAGCCTCAAGACCAGCCGCCGCAACGGCTGGCAGGTGGTGTACCTCGGCGAGCCCCTCGTCGGATAATGAAGGATGAAGGATGAAGAGGAACTTCGACTTCAATTCATCCTTCATCCTTTCCTGACCTCCCTCAAGAGTCCGTCTAAACTTTCAACCCACAGGTCGAGACCGAAACGCCGCGGGTCGTGGTGCGCGCCGGGGATGCCGGCGTCCATGTCGGCGCGGTAATCAGGATTGAGTCACGTGCCCGCTGTCGCGAGCTGCTCAGGGGGCGGCGTGTTGTCGCCGTTGTCTTCGACCGCCGCGAAGCGCGCGACGACTGCGACAAGGGTTTCCGGATCGACGGGCTTCGGGATGTGCACGTCGTAGCCGAGCGCGATGGCCCGGTCGCGGTCTTCGTCCCGCGCGTAGGCCGTCAGCGCGATGGCGGGAACGTGACCGCCTTGTTCCGGGGCGAGGGCGCGCACCTGCCGGATGAGGGCGTAGCCGTCTTCGCGCGGCATCCCGATGTCGGAGATGAACACATCGGGCGGAGAGCGGCGCAGCGCGTCGAGGGCTTCCGCGGCGGATGCCGCAGTCAGCACGTCCGCCCCGTGTCTTTCGAGCACAAGGCGCAGCAGTTGGCGTGTGTCCTCGTCGTCTTCGACGACGAGGGCGCGCACATCACGTAAGATTGCGGATTGCGCGGAAGTCGGGCCGACGTTACGCTGTCCGCCCTTAGTCACGCTCGAAGCCGATTCTTCAATCCGCAATTCACTGGTCCCGATCCGCAATTCCGCGGCGGGCAGCCGGGCGGTAAAGGTTGTCCCGCGACCGGGGCCGGCACTCTCGGCGCTGACGTGGCCGCCGTGCAGTTCGACGATGTGGCGGACGATCGAGAGGCCGAGGCC
>JBOGOY010000280.1:0-5815 GCA_050748185.1 Pyrinomonadaceae bacterium | reverse complement strand
GGCGCGGATCGAGCGTCAGAAGTTGCGCGGCGAAAACTGTGTCGTCACCCGCGCGCGGCGCGAGCGCGGCGAGGCGCGGCGACACGAACGGCGCGGCGTCGGAGAAATAAAACTGATTTACGTCCACCGCCGAAACGCCCGCGACGTTTTGCATCACAGAGATCACTTCGCTGAGATTCACCGCTTGGCCGAACGCCCGCGCCGCAAACGAGAAACTCTCGCGCAGCTTCGCCTCGACCGCTGCCAAGACTTTGTCGGGCGCAAAGTCCGGCGCGATTTGTACCGCCGCGGCGAGACGGAACAGGCGCGGCGTGAACGATTCGACGAAGAGCGGGACTGACGGATCGCCGAACCGTCGCAGCGACGTCAACAGATTCTGATAGAGTTTGTCGCCGCTGCTAATCTCCGCGCCTTGCGGCCCGGCGACGGTGAGAAACACGCCGCGCCGTTCGCCCGTCCAAGTCCAAGTCGCCAGCGCTTTGTCGATTCCGGAAAAAGCTCGCGCGAAATCCTCGTAGTCCTGTAAAGAGACGACGCGCCCCAGCGTCAGCACCGTCAACGGCGCGTTGCGGCGAGCATCGGCGAGCGTCTCGCCATCGGCCGCGCCGGCGGGCGCGAAAGGATTGGTCGCACCCTTCAAGCCGAGCGGTCGCGTCAGCAGTTGCGAAAGCGCGTGCGCCTTGACGAGTCCCGGCAGCCCCGTGCCTTTGCGGTAAATGGCGCGCACGTTCTCTTGCCCGGTCGGCAGACGCGCGCCCGTCCGGCCGTCGCCGAACATCACGGTCGTGTGGCCTTCGTCGTCTTGGCGCGTGACGTAAATGCGTTCTTCGGGGCCGTGGCCGAAGAAGGTCAGGACTTCATGCCAGAGCAGATCGTTGACGCGAATTTCGAGAGTCGTCTCTGCACCGCTCGGCGTCGCGGCGCTCAGGTAGGTGAGCGGCGGCTGGCGCAGCGTGAAACGCTGAAAGGCTTGGGTCGCGTCGCCGCTGCCGAGAATCTCCGGCACGGTTTCGCCGTGAGTGGCGAGCGCGACGTTGGCGTTGATCGTCACCGTCGAGCGCACATAGCGGTGGGCGAGCGATTGATCGAAGACCAGCACCGTCAAGCCCGCTTCGATGCGTACTTCCTTGAGCGTCCGGCTCTCACTTTCAGTGACGCCGCGCAGATCGCTGCGTTCGCCGGTCAGGACGACGCGACGCCCTGTCTTCAAGCCGAGATACGCGCGGTCGAGCGTGACGTTTGCGTCCTGCACGTCTTCGGTGACGGGGACGTCGGCCAGCGGCAACAATTCGCTCTGCGCGAGGGCGGTCGTCGTCCTGATCTTGAAATTGCCGAGGGACGCGCTCGCTTCGATTTGCAGGCGCGAGACTTTCGCGCTTAGAGCAAAAGCGCTGTGCGCGGTCTCGAAGTTGTCGGTGATCTTGAAGGTCTGCTCCGTCGCGCCGGGATTCTCCAGCAGCGCCAACCAACTATCTTTCGTGATGCTGGGATAGCTGTTGTCGAGAAACACGAAACGCCGATTACCGCCCGGCGCGGCGTCCGCTTCCAGCGTGTGTTCTTCCCAACTCTCGGGATACGCGGGCGGCACAAACTGAAACTTGTCGAACGAATTGTCAGACTTGAAACGCGCGACGAACTCACCGATCCGTTGCGTCGCGGGCAACGAATCCCACTTCGGCGCGTTGTATCCGAAGACGGCGGCGCGCTGACGAAACACGAAGACGCCCGCGCCCTCGGCCAGCGTGCGCCGCGCCGCCTGCCGCGCGAGGTTGGCGACGAGCGCGGCGGGGGACCAATTCCGCACCCGCGCGAGCGCCGAAAGATCTTCCTCCGCCCACGATTTTTCGACGAGTTGTCGCACGACGCTTTCATCAAGCGGCACTTTTGTCGAGAAATCGTTGACGCTGCCTTTCGCGAACGTCTGCGCCGTCAAACTTGCGGGCGAGGGCGTCGGGCCGCCGGCGAGATCGACGCGCGTGGTCTTCCCTGCGTCATCGACGGAGACGTTGAGCACAGTTCTCACCCGAGGTTTCTCCGCGCCCTCGACGATCAGCAATTTATCGCCCGGCTTCAGATTAGTGGCCGTGCCTTCAAGGACGACGCTCGCCATCCCGATTGAAAGTTGCTGCGGCTGTGTCAGACGCGGCCGGATGTCGTTCCATTCGGCGCGTGCTTCCGTCTCTTCGATTGTCTCGAAAGTTTGCGCCTGCTCGCCGGGGCCGGGGATGCTCTGCACCTTCACCCCGCGCTCGATCCGGATCGGCGGCGGCGGTTCAATGATGACCTGCCCCGCCGTACTCAGATTCAACGCTTGTCCGAACGCGCCCGGCGCGTCTTCGATGGTGAACGCAAGGTACGTGCTGGCGGCGACGCCGGGACGCAGTTGGTAATCGAGCAGCCGCGCCAGTTCGCGCACCGACAGGCGCTCGGTCGCGGTGCGGAGATATGATTCATTGGCAATGCGCTCTTGATAAAAAGTGAGGACGTCGGCCACTACCGCCCACGCATCGATGAGCGCGACGGAAAAGTCCGCCTCTTCGCGCGTCCGCAAGCCACGCAGCGCCGCTTGTCCCGACGCGGTGAGACGAGCCAGCATCGTCTCTTTGAACCGCGCGTGTGTGCCGACGCTGTACGCGATGGCGGAGAGGCCGGGGCGGTTATCGACGCCGGCAGGCGTCTCGACCGAGATGCCTTCGCAGCACTCGCAATCGTTCAACTGCCGCGGGGACGGATCAATTGATAAGCTCATCGGCCCCTCCGCATGTTTAGGTTGAAGACGCCGCGCTCGCGAAAGTCCGGGTCATTGTCGAGCCGCGCGATCTCTAATCGTCCGAGTTCCAGCTTGCCGCTCTTGAGCGCCTCGTCGCTGTCAATGCCCTGCCGCTGAAACTTGGTGATGTCTACTGAATCGACGCCCGCCGTTCCTTGCGCCGCGGCGAACAGGCGGCTCACATAAACCGGCTGGCCGAAACTGAAATTGTCGGGATGAAAGACGCCGCGCCTCCCGTCCGGCAACGTGCGGTTACTGAAGGCCGCGAGCAACGCCGCTTTAACGTCACTGACCAGATAACTCGGCTTGACGCACACGATCATTTCGACCTCGAGCGAAACGTAACGCGGCGCATCGACTTCGACATCGTGACCGGCCATCCGGTAGCGCTCAAGGCACGCGCGCAACTCGCGCTCGAAATCAGCATCAACTTCGTCGCCGCCCACACGATCCGCGGTGAGAAAGACCGTGCGCCAGCTTCCCGTCCAGCGAAAGGTCGCGGCGGCGCGCTGCACGTCCGCACGACAACGCCCCGCGACAACAGCGTAATCGTCTGCCGTCACCGCCCGCTCTTGCGTGCGAAAGGCACTCGGCGCGTTTTGACGGATGCGCTCGATGCTCTCCGGGTCACTACCGCCCTGTGCGGGCAGGGGGTTGCTGACACTTAGAATCAGCGGAGCAGAGAGGTCAGAGACGAGCGCGGGATCGGCGCTCGCGAGGTGCGCGATTGATTCCGCGCCGATGTTGCCTGCCGTACCGTTGCCGACGCGATAGGTGGCCGCGAACCGTGTGCCTGCCGCCGGGCGCGCTCCCAACTGGTCGTCGCCGAAACGCAAGTAAGTCGTGCCGTCTGTCTCGACTTCGGCGACGAACTCGCGCGCGCCTGAATGGCTGTTGAGCAGATCACGCTGCGGCTGCCAACGCTCCGCGACGCCCGACTCCGCGAGCGTGACGGCGGGCAGCGGCGTACCGCGGGACCAACGCATCGCGGCCGTGGCGGAGTCTGGCGGATGTTGTGCGTCGTAGGGCGCGGCGTGCGTGACGGGCGACTGTGCGAGCGTGGGGCGAAAGCGCGCGGGCGTCAGTTCGACGGCGCGGCTCTCGCAGCGTTCACGCTCAGAGCTTCGCACTTTCGTTAGCACCGGATTAGCGACCGGCGCTTCAGGGAGCAACTCATCCGTGATGGTCAAGCCGTGATCGGCGAGCACGATATTGCCGAGCGCGCCGCTCACATCATCGAAGTAGGCCGTGCCGCGCCGCGCGGAGATGCACAGCGGGAACGGCAGCGCGTCGGCCGGCGACCACTCAATTTCCGTGACGGCAACCGCATCGTTGTGCGCGGGCGTCTCGAACTGCCCGCCAACCGGGTCGCTGGCGAGCGATACTGTTTGCAGACGAACGGCGTGACGGCGGAAAGGATCGGCATCGCCCGGCTGGCCCGTGTCGGGGCCGCGCGCCTCTCTGAAGATCAGCACGTCACCCGCTTTCAAATTGGGGAAGCTACCGTGCAGCGTGGCGCGGGTTGCGCCTTTGGGGAGACAGCATTCGCGCGCGCCCCAAGTGTAAAAGCGCATCTCGTTGTGCGCGGCGAAAAGCGTGAGGTCGTGTAGCAACTCGAAGACTTGCGGGCGGGCGATCAAGGCCCGCTCGAAGGCGGAAGAGTTGAGCGAGACGAGCGCCGACTGCCCCTCGACGCGCGTCAGCAACTTCGTTGGTTGCGCGCCCGCGCTCTTTCGCAACAGTAAGTTATTCACATCATGGCGGACGCGCACCTGCACCCATGTCCGCGCGTTAGCGCCGTCGTCGATCAAATAATCGACGAGGCGCGCGTGTCGCCGCACGGAGATGCGCCGGCGCGCTGTGCCGAGATAACTTTCGGTCGCCACGGCGTCCTGCTGATAGCTCAAATAGTCGCCGACATAAGTGAGCAGTTCGACCAGCGCGATGCCGAGGTCTGCCGGGTTGCGCTCGGTCCAAACGGGCGCGAGCGTCGCGATGCGATCCAGCATCAACTGGCGAAAGCTGGCGTAGTCTTTCGCGAGATAATTGATCTCCGGCGTCGCTTCCGCCTCCGCCGGGCAGACGCGCGGCGTGTGACAATCGAAGTCGCTGGGGCATGCCACTTTGAAGGAAAAATCGATCGCCGACAGCAGCACGTCAAAGCCGGGCGGCGGCTCCGCGTGTCGCGCGTCGGTGACGAGTCGCAGCGTGTACGTCGAGAAGTCGCCCGGCGCTTGGACTTCGATCTTCAGCACGTTAGGCGCGGGGGCTCCGGTCGTGACCCGTGTGAGATGGATCTGGCGGATGCGTTCGCCGCCTTCAATTCGCACGTTCTCAAGCCATAACGCGCCGGGCGCAAGGTCTTTGATGAAGTGGACGAACAGCGTGTGCTGCCGCACGTCTGATGCGTCCCGCGGATCATCGGAGACTTCGAGAAAGTCGATGCCGTTGATCAGGCTTTGATTTTTGATCGCATTGCGGCGGCGGTCGTCGTCGCAGCAGAAGTAGATCATTGCCCGAAACCTCCGCGCGTGAATTGTGCGGTTTGCTGCTCCTGCGTGCGGCGGACGGTGTAACGGACCAGTACCGATAACACGGAGTCGGCGCTCTCCACGCGCACGTCATCCACCTGAATCAGATCGCCGAGCCACTGTTGCAGCACGCCCTGCACGAGAAACTGCGTGGCGGCGGCGAGGTCGGCGCTGTTCGGCGCAAACACGAGTTGCATCAACCCGCTGCCGAACGTCGGGCGATTGACCCGCTCGCCCGGCGCGGTAAACAACACCTGCTCGATCAAGTCGCGAATGTGTTCATCCCCACCAGTCGCCGCCGTGCGCCCGCGCTCGTCAAAGTGATACGGGAAATCAACGTTCATACTGAGAACCTCACGGAGGAAATGATGAGTGCGAAATGATGAATGATGAATGGAAGGAAGTAGATAGTAGCCAGTAGTCAGTAGCTAAGCATCCCGACGTGACAGGCGGATCGATGGCTGCGGCCCGCTACCGGCAAAATCAATCCCTACTGACTACTGGCTACTGGCTA
>JBOGOY010000279.1:0-5829 GCA_050748185.1 Pyrinomonadaceae bacterium | reverse complement strand
TGTCACTCGTCACTTGTCACCTGTCACTTTGCTGAGGTCTCTTTTGAAACAAAAGATCAATCTGGGAGTCATCTTCGGCGGGCGTTCGGGCGAGCACGAGGTTTCGCTGCGCTCGGCGCAGGCAGTGATCGAGGCCGTTGACCCGAAGAAGTACAACGTGGTGCCCGTGTGCATTACGAAAGAGGGGCAGTGGTTGTCGCCGGCCGCATCGCGCTCGCTGTTACCGGAGTCGGCCGCGCGCAGGCTCCCGGCGCAGACCGAGGAGCGGCACGAGGCACGAGCGATCATCGGCGACCCTTCGCGCGCCGGGTTGGTCCCACTCGACGCGGGCGATGGCCGCCCCTCCCCGCTCCCGCTCGACGTGGTCTTTCCCGTCCTGCACGGCACCTACGGCGAGGACGGCACGATTCAGGGGCTGCTCGAAATGGCGAATGTCCCCTTCGTCGGCTGCGGCGTGCTGGCCTCGGCCTGCGGGATGGACAAGATCGTGATGAAGATGTTGTTCGAGCGGGCAGGGTTCCCGGTCTGCAAGTACACGTGGCTGTCACGCTCGGCGTGGGAGGGGCAGCGAGAGAGAGAACTCAGGCGCGTCGCGCGCGAGATCGGTTTTCCGTGCTTCGTCAAGCCGGCGAATCTCGGTTCGTCGGTCGGCGTCTCGAAGGCGACGGATCGGAAGACACTCATGGCGGCGATCGATCTCGCGGCGCGCTACGATCGGCGGATCGTCGTCGAGGAGAGTTTGGACGCGCGCGAGATCGAATGCGCCGTGCTCGGTAACGACGAGCCGCAGGCGAGCCTACCCGGCGAGTACGTCGTGCTGGACCAGCAGGGCGCGTTCCTCGACTACACGGAGAAATATGCCAACACCGGCCACGTCGAGTTCGTGGTGCCCGCCCCGATCAACAAATCACTGACCGCACGCATCCAGCGGATGGCCGCCGAAGCCTTCAAGGTCATTGACGGCGCGGGGCTCGCCCGCGTCGATTTCTTTCTGCGCCGCGACACGAGCGAGCTACTGCTGAACGAAGTGAACACCTGCCCCGGCCTGACGGAAGTTTCCGGCTATCCGAAGATGTGGGCGGCCTCGGGCCTGCCTTTCCCGCAAGTGATCGATCGTCTCGTCGAACTGGCCTTCGAGCGCCACCGCGACAAATCGCGCAACGAGACGAGCCTGACGTAGTAAATGGTGAATGGTGAATGGTGAGCAATGCTGAAAATGAGAGCCATAGCCATCTGGAAGTTGAAGGCTTCCATTCACCATTCACCATTTACTATTCACGATTGACTCTTCACCAAGTAGATGGTTTTAGCCTTCTCAAGTAAATCGCGGCGATCGAAGATGTAATGAAGTTTGACGGGCGCGTCGCCGTCGATCAATTTCTCAACAAGGTGTTCGAGCGCTTCAAACTGGTCCGCGGCCGGCGACCCGTCGGTGTCGAGTAAGCCGGCCTGACGCGAGCGGCGGATCAACTCATGAATGGTCAGACGCCCCTCGAAGGTCAAACCGCCGTGGGCCTGCGAGCGGCTGACGAGGTACTGGACCAGCAGCACTTCGCCGTAGAGCGTGGGCGCGAGGAACAGACGCGAGCCGTCGCGCTCCCATCCTTCATTCAATCTTTGCGAGCGGCGCACGGCCCGGACTCCGGCGAACACGGTTTCCCAATCCTCTTTCGGCTCTTTCCTCTCAAGGTAGGCGCGCGTCGCGCTGAAGAGCCACCTTTCATCCGTCAAATCCAGCGAGCGGCCGAGCGCGTCGAGCCATTCGAAGAAGACCGCGCGTCTCGTCGTCTTAGTCTCGAAAACGCGGAACTGTTCTTCGGTCTTCGGCAGCGATTTAACGAGCGCGCGGCGGGCGGCGTCTGTGCCCTTACCGCCCTCGATGCGATAGGTGTCGAGCCGCGCGTGCCAGCGCTTCGCGGAGTTGCAGTAGGGGCAGCGCGGGTTCTTTTCCTCTGAGCGGAAGAAAGGGCGCGCGTCCTCTTTGCCCGTTAACTCGGCGACGGAAAATTCGTGCCGCCTGATCTCTGTGTAAGCCGTGCGTGGGGCCAGCCCCATCTGTTTGGTGAACAGCTTGAAGAGGCACGAGAGGCACAGCCGCTTCTGGTAGCGCGCGACGGCCGCCGCGGGAAAGTTGTCGAGATTGAGATCGCTTGTGGTAACTTTGGTCGGCATGTTGGCCTTAGTGTCAGAACTGTCCGCTTAATCAAACATGACAACGTGGGGACCATGCGTCAGGATAAAAACCAAGAAGGGCGCGAAGGACTGTCAGGTGTTCAAGTCGCTTCTGTGTCTCAATGCTTCGTCTCCTTCGAGCGCTTCTCGGTCCTTCGTGGTTAGGCTCTCTCTTTGTCCACACTCGTCAGTAAGGATTTGGATGAACGTGGTCGCGTAAAGATAGCTCAGAACACGCTCGGAGACGAACCGGACCAACACATGATAGTCCTGTCAGATACTGTGGAGACACGCGCACGAGCGGCCACGCTTATCGCGGAAGGCAAGGTTGTGGCCTTCCTGACTGACACTTTTTACGGGCTGGGTGTGGACCCATTCAACCCGCGCGCGATCGGGCGGCTGAAAGCTGTGAAGGGCAGGGAAGACAATAAGCCGATTTTGGTCATCGTTAGCGATCTGTCGGTCGCCGAACGCCTCGTCGCCGAAAAGACCGAAGCCTTCAAGTCGTTGGTCGCCGCACACTGGCCGGGGCCGCTGACGCTCGTCGCGCGGGCGCGCGCGGAAGTCCCGCCCGACCTGACGGCACAGACCGGGACCATCGGCGTGCGCTTGCCCGCGGACGAGGCGGTGCGGGAATTCTTGCGGGCTTGCGGCGGCGCGCTGACAGCGACAAGCGCGAACCCCGCCGGACTTGATCCCGCTCGCACGGCCTCAGAAGTGAGTAGCTATTTTTCGGAGGGGCTGGCTCTCATTGTTGACGGCGGCGCGACCCGGGCCGCGCAGCCTTCGACCGTCGTCGATGTCTGCGGCGAAGCGGCACGGTTGATTCGCGAAGGCGAGTTGTCTTGGGAAGAATTGCGGATAACGCTGCGTGAGAATTGAGAACCAGACCTCCGGCAAAAGTCTGTGGTAAACATGGCCTCGCCACAGACTTTCCTCAGAGGTCTACTGTAGTCAAAGGCTTGAACCGGTTCCAATTGATTCAACACAAGCAAGATGCGTCGTGAGCGTCGGAAGCGCGACAGATAGTAACTCCGCGCGTGAGCCCGGTGAGCAGTCAGAGAGAATGCGTCGAGCCCTGAAGGGCCATGGCATTGAATTAAGGATGCTGAAATCTCAAATCTCAACTCTGAGATTTGAAATTTGAACTTTGCTGATGCCAACGGATTTTGTGGTTGGTATCAGCACCGAGAAAAAGAACGGATGATTCGTTATGATGCCTTGTTTTGTGCAGTGACCAAACGACACGGCAAGGCTCCAACGAATCATCCATGTTCAAGCATATCTGTTTGCCTTTCGAGAGTGAAGCTCAGTACCGCTCGGTAGTTGACGACCCCCTGCTGTTGCGAGACTTTTTAAGGCACGCTTTCACCCAGCATCCCGAACTGTTTCCCGCCGCTTGGGAGCAGGGCTTCACCCTCCACGACGCTTATCAGTCGAAGAAAACCGCCCACCGCATCCGCCGCGTCAAACTCACCGCGACCAAAGAGGTCTGTGCCCTCCGGCCTTCTTTCTTGATGCCCTACCAGACGGCGCGCACCGACGCCGTGGAGAAAGCACTCTACCTGCGACAATTCGGCGTCCCCTGCTCCGCGCTCGCCTACGTCTTCGGGCGCGACGAGATGTTCTGGTATCGTACGTTCCTCCAACTGGGTCGCCCTCACCTCGTCGGCACGACCGTCAAAGACGCCGCCAAGTTGCCCGCGCACTTGGTCGCCGATGAAAAGCAGTCGTGGGTCGGCGGCGCGAAAGTCTTCATCCCGACGACCGTCGCCGGTGGCGTCTTCCTCGGTGCCACCGTGGTCACCGCCGCCGATACCGCCACGCTGACCACCGGCGACCAAGAGTTTCAGCAGGAAGCCTTTGCCCTCGCTCCTGCCTACCGCCCGACGACACTCTGCACCGACGGCTTTTTCGCCACCCGCAAAGCGTGGCGGGCGTTGTACCCGCGCGTCACGCTCGTCTTGTGCTTTCTGCACGCGACGCTCAAACTGCGTGACCGCTGCCGCGGGGCCTTGCGCCGTGAGGTCTTAGCGCGCGCGTGGCACATCTACGAGGCACAGGACAAACGGCGCTTCAGCCAGCGCGCCCGCCGCTTCGCCGAGTGGGCGGCGCGGCAGGTGGCTTGCGCGCCGCTGGTGGAAGTGGCGGTGAAAATCCGAGCGCGGGCGCGCGATTACCTGACGGCGTTTGACCACGCGGCGGCGCATCGCACCTCGAACGCGGTGGATCGGCTGATGAATTATCAAGACCGCCAACTCTACGCGATGCGCTACTGCCATCATTCGACCGAGAGCGCACGCCAGATGGTGCGAGCCATGGCGATGCTGTGGAATTTCCATCCCTACAGTGCACGCCTGCGGCGTCAGGATGCCGCTCGCCGCTCACCCTTTTGTGACGTGAACGGCTTTCAGTATCATGGTAACTGGTTACACAATTTCCTGATTGCCTCTTCGATGGGAGGCGTCAGAGCTTGACCACAAAATCCGTTGGCATCAGGAAATTTGAACTTAAAACCTGACTTGTTCGGGCGCCGCGCCGTCCGCGCACTCCACGCAGTCTTCGCCGTCTTCATAGAACTTGGCGTCGAACTCGACGAGCGACTGAATGGGAATGTCGCCGATGTGACCGGGCGCGGTATTGAAGCGGACGATCGTACCGCAGCCGATGATCTGCGCGCCGAGTTCGCGGACGAGCCCGACCGTCTCTTGGAGGGCGTCGCCGGTGCGGATGATGTCGTCCACGATGACGCACGGGTTGATCTCGCCCTGATTGACGTACTGGCGGAACATCCGCTTGCCGTCCTCGCGCTCGGCCCAGTAGATCTGCTCGGCGCTCAGAGCCTCGCGCACGCCGAAAGCGACCGGGATGCCGCCCGGACTCGGACTGATGACGGCGATCTTCGGCAGCGCGCTGGAAATCTCTTTCTCGACGCGGAACTTACGCGACAGAGCGACCGCCAGCACGCGCGCCGTGTCGTAGTAGCGGAACGCAAGCGGCATTTGAAAGTAGTGCGGGGTGTGCTTGCCGGACGGGTAAATGAAGTGACCTTCGCGAAACGCCCCCGTCTTCCGCAGCATCTCCATGATGGTGTCCGACGACGGAACCAGTTGGACCATTCTCCAGTCTCCTAATCAGAGGATAGAGGATAGAGAGTAGAGGGTAGAGGACAGCAGAAGCGTGATCACGTCCTGCCCTCTATCCTCTACCCTCTATCCTCTTCTTTCGGTCGCAGCATATCACTAATCGCCGGCCCGCGCGCCATTATGCAGGGCGCGGGCGATAATGCGGCGCTGATCGACGTTTATTTCGGGCGGCAGCGCGTATGGATCGAACCACGCGGCCTTGTCGATCTCGCGACTTTGCGGGATTGCCGATCCGGCGTCTTGGGCACGGCACAGGTAATGAAGTTCGACCTGTCGCGGGCGGCGCAGCGTGCGCGCGCGGACCAGTTGCGCCGTGTCGAGTTCGAGCCCGACCTCTTCGCGCAGTTCGCGCCGCAACGCCTCGTCCGGCTGCTCGCCTTTCTCCAGAAAGCCGCCGGGGATGCCCCATCCGTTGCCGGCGCGATACCGATGCTTCAACAACAACACCCGGCCCTGTGGGTCCAGCACGATCGCACCTGCCGTCACCATGAAACGCGGCTCGACGAGTTGG
>JBOGOY010000278.1:0-5842 GCA_050748185.1 Pyrinomonadaceae bacterium | reverse complement strand
GAGCAGAGGCGGCGTCGAGTCTTCTTCGATCTGAAAGCGGTTGACGCCGACGACGACCGCCTCCCGCGTCTCGACGGCGCGCTGGTAGCTATAGGCCGCCTCCTGAATCTCGCGCTGGACGTAGCCGGTCTCGATGGCGCGGAGCATCCCGCCGATGGCGTCGATCTTGTCGAGATAGTCTGTGGCGCGGCGCTCGATCTCAGTCGTCAGTTGTTCGATGGCGTAAGAGCCGGCGAGCGGATCGACCGTGTCGGCGACGCCTGACTCGTGGGCGATGACCTGTTGCGTGCGGAGGGCGACGCGGGCTGAAGACTCGGTGGGGAGCGCGAGCGCTTCGTCCGAGGCGTTGGTGTGCAGGCTCTGCGTGCCGCCCAAGACGGCGGCGAGCGCCTGAATCGTAGTGCGGACGACGTTGACTTCAGGCTGTTGGGCGGTGAGCGTCGAACCGGCGGTCTGTGTGTGGAAACGCAGCATCAAAGAGCGCGGGTCGCGCGCCTTGAAACGTTCGCGCATAAGGCGCGCCCACAGGCGTCGGGCGGCGCGAAATTTGGCGATCTCTTCCAAGAGGTTGTTGTGCGCGTTGAAGAAGAAAGAGAGGCGGGGGGCGAAATCGTCCACGGCGAGGCCCACCTTGAGCGCGGCCTCGGTGTAGGCGACGGCGTCGCCCAAGGTGAAGGCGACCTCCTGCGCGGCGGTCGATCCGGCCTCGCGGATGTGGTAGCCGCTGATCGAGATGGTGTTCCACTTCGGCGTCTCGCGGGCGCAGTAAGCAAAGGTGTCAGTGACGAGGCGAAGGCTCGGGGCGGGCGGGTAGATGTAGGTGCCGCGCGCGATGTACTCCTTGAGGATGTCGTTCTGAATGGTTCCCTGAAGCTTATCGATCGGGACGCCCTGCCGTTTGGCGACGGCGATGTAGAGACAAAGAAGCGTCGAGGCCGTCGCGTTGATCGTCATCGAGGTCGAGACGGTGTCGAGCGGGATGCCGTCGAAGAGTCGCTGCATATCCGCGAGCGAGTCGATCGCGACGCCGACTTTGCCGACCTCTCCGGCCGCGAGCGGGTCGTCCGAGTCGAGCCCGATCTGCGTCGGCAGGTCGAAGGCGACCGAGAGGCCGGTGGTCCCCTGCGCGAGCAGGTACTTGTAACGCGCGTTCGATTCTTCGGCGGTGGCATAGCCGGCATACTGGCGCATGGTCCAGAAGCGTCCGCGGTACATGTTCCGGCGCACGCCGCGCGTGTAAGGGTAGTGACCGGGCGCGCCTAAATCTTTCTCGTAATCGACCGGAGCGGTGTTTGTCGGATTGAAGTCGTTCGGGAGTTCAATGCCGGACGAAGTCTCGAAGCGCGCGCGGCGTTCGGCGGCGTCTGTGCTGGTGCTCATGGCTCATCTCTTCCGCGGAAATGTTATTTAATGGCGGCGTCAGTTCGGGCAGAACGCTAACACACGGCGCGCGGGCGTCGCAACGGACACGCCAGCGGGCTTTAGGTTGGCAGAAGCATGGGCCACAGAGGTCATAGAGAGCACGAAGATTGCATGAGCAAACCCAATGGTGCTTTCATCCTCTGTGTTCTCTGTGACCTCTGTGGCTCATCTCGTTGATGCGACTACCTGCTCCGTAAGTTTCGACAGTTGACCGGCGGCGGGGCGGTCGCGTAGCATCGCACGGAAAGCGAAACAGCGAAACTCCTGAGAGACACGTGCGGGGCTTGATTTGGAGCTGAACGACGACGCTAAAGAGATCGTGCAATCGCTCGGCGAGGCCATCAACCGGGCCGTCGAGCGCTCCACGGAAGTGGCCGACACCATCTCGCGCCTGCGCGCCGCTGGCTACGAGATGGAGTTGACGCTCAAGCTCGAAATCGGCCTGCGCGAACGGCCAGACGCGGACGAAGAAGATGATGAAGAGCCCGTCGCCGATGAGTTATTCTTTGAGTTGACCGACGAAGACCGGCGCACGCTTCGCAGCATGAGGATTCGCTTTGACGATGGAGATTGAATGATCTCGCCGCAAGCAGCCGGTTAAGCTGATGCTCAGACTCGTCCTAATAGTAATTCTCACGCTCCTCGGGGCGCTCGGCCTGCTGTTGTTCTTCGCAGGGTTGGCGGCGACTTTAAGCGGTTCGGCCATCGCCTTACCGGGGCTCGGGCTCATTGTCAGCGGGCCGCTCGTGATGTTGCTGGGCCTGCTTATTGTCGTCCCCGTGTTCGCCGCCTTATGGCTTCTCGCCCCGCGGCGCACCATATTTCGCTAGCCTATACATCCCGCTAAACCGACCATACCCGCGCTTTGCCAGTGTCCCGCCCTGTGTGGTATCTTCGACATCTTTAGTAGCCCACAAATTTTTCGCCATACCTAACAGCAAAGAGGAGTTGTCCGAAGAAGAGCTATGTCCACGCCCAACATGAACGCGGCCCCGAACGGCCACCAGACGGGGAAAGTCGTGCAGGTCATCGGCCCCGTCCTTGACGTCGAGTTCGACGAAAAACACTTGCCGTCGATCTACACCGCTCTGCGTGTTACCTCCGAAGGTTTCGACGTGCCCGACCCGATCGACATCATCTGCGAGGTCGAGCAGCACCTCGGCGAAGGGCGCGTCCGCGCCGTCGCGATGAAACCGACCGAAGGCGTCGTGCGCGGCATGAAGGCCGTGGATACCGGCGGCCCGATCACCGTGCCCGTCGGCGAGACTACTTTGGGCCGCATCATGAACGTCATCGGCGACCCGGTGGATAACCTCGGACCGGTCAACTCGGCTGAGCGTTACTCGATCCACCGCCATGCGCCCGCGCTCGAAGAGCAATCGACCGAACTCGAAATGTTCGAGACGGGCATCAAGGTCGTCGATCTCATTCAACCGTTCCTGCGTGGCGGCAAGATCGGCCTGTTCGGCGGCGCGGGCGTCGGCAAGACCGTCCTGATCATGGAACTGA
Organism: Pyrinomonadaceae bacterium; assembly: GCA_050748185.1. Taxonomy (GTDB): domain Bacteria; phylum Acidobacteriota; class Blastocatellia; order Pyrinomonadales; family Pyrinomonadaceae; genus JACCRA01. The sequence goes on along the minus strand of JBOGOY010000278.1, from coordinate 2,911 downwards.
TCAACAACATCGCGAAGGCCCACTCTGGTTTCTCTGTCTTTGCGGGCGTCGGCGAGCGCACGCGCGAGGGCAACGACCTGCTGCGTGAGATGGTCGAGTCGCAGGTCATTCAGTATGGCGAGGCGTTCAATAAGCACTTCGAGGAAACCGGCGAGTTCGACATGACGAAGGTCGATCTCAAGGCGGTCGAAGACTCGAAGGTGGCGCTCGTCTATGGACAGATGACCGAGCCGCCGGGGGCGCGTCTGCGAGTCGCGCTGTCGGGCCTGACGGTCGCCGAGTATTTCCGCGATCAAGGTCTCGATGTGCTGCTCTTCATCGACAACATTTTCCGCTTCACGCAGGCCGGCTCGGAAGTGTCGGCGCTGTTGGGTCGGATGCCCTCGGCGGTCGGCTATCAACCGAATCTCGCCACCGAGATGGGCGAGATGCAAGAGCGCATCACCTCAACCAAGACCGGCGCGGTCACTTCGATTCAGGCCGTCTATGTGCCGGCGGACGATTACACCGATCCGGCCCCGGCCACGACGTTCGCGCACTTGGATGCCGTCACCGCGCTCTCGCGCCAGATCGCCGAACTCGGCATCTACCCGGCCGTCGATCCGCTCGCGTCGAATTCGCGCATCCTCGACCCGCGCATCGTCGGCGACGAGCATTACCAGACGGCGCAGGACGTGAAGAAGATTTTGCAGCGCTACAAAGAGTTGCAGGACATCATCGCCATCCTCGGCCTCGACGAACTCTCGGAAGAAGACAAGCTGGTGGTGTCGCGCGCCCGCAAGGTGCAGCGCTTCTTCTCGCAACCCTTCTTCGTCGCCGCGCAGTTCACCGGTCTCGAAGGCAAATACGTCAAGCTCGAAGACACCATCCGCGGCTTTCGCGAGATCATCGATGGCAAGTGCGACGACCTGCCCGAACAGGCCTTCTTCCTACAGGGAACCATCGAGGACGTGCGCGAGCGCGCCCGACAGATCGCTGCGACATAAGGAGGAGAGGATAGAGGGTAGAGGATAGAGGGCCGTTAAGAGACGAACTCAATTAACTGTCCTCTATCCTCTACCCTCTATCCTCTGTTTTTCATGGCTCAACTACAACTCGACATCATCACCCCCGAGCGTAACGTGCTCTCTGAGCGCGTGGACGCAGTCAACGTGCCGGGCCTTGAGGGCGAACTGGGCATCTTGCCCGGCCACACGCCTTTGATCTCGCAACTGCGGACGGGAGTGCTCACCTACACGCAGGGTGGCGCCTTACGCCGGCTGCACGTCTCGGGCGGCTTCGTGGAAGTCAAAGACGACCGTGTCTCGATCCTCGCCGACGTGGCCGAGCGGCCCGAAGAGATCGACGCCGCCCGCGCCCGCCTTGCGCGCGAACAGGCCGAAAAGGCGCTCAGTTCTTTCAGCGGCGACGAGGAAGAGTTCGAGCATGCCCGCGCCGAACTCGAACGCTCGACGGCCCGCCTGCAACTCGCCGGCGCAGACGCCGCAACGCCCACCCGCTGAGGCGAAGGCAAAAGTAAAAAGGCAAAAGTGAGGGCAGGCGCGCTGCTTCCTCTGTTGCCTTTTTATTTTGCCCCATCCCGTTTCATACTTGAAACAACAGCCCAAGCAAGGTATAATCGCGACTCGTTAAAGAATCGCACAGTGAACCTCAAGGGGGACCATTTGATGCCGCACGCAGAAGCCATTTTAGAGACAGAGGCGGACGCGCCACGCGAGATTTCAGGCGAGGCGACGCCGGAAGATCGCATCGCCGAGCCTTCCCTGCGCCCGCGCCGTCTGGACGAGTACATCGGCCAGACAAAGATCACAACCAATCTGAAAATCTTTCTCCGCGCCGCGCAAGGCCGGCGCGAGACGCTCGATCACGTCCTCTTTTTCGGCCCGCCGGGACTTGGCAAGACGACGCTCTCGCAGATCATCGCGGCCGAGATGGACGCGCCCTTAAAGACCGTCAGCGCCCCCTCGATCGAGCGCGGCGGCGATCTGGCGGCGGTGCTCACAAATTTACAAGAAGGCGAGGTGCTCTTCATCGACGAGATCCACCGCCTGCGCCCGCAACTCGAAGAAGTGCTCTACCCGGCGATGGAGGATTATCAACTCGATCTGATGATCGGGCAGGGCACGGCCGCCCGCTCGATCAAGTTAGATTTGCCGAAGTTCACCTTAGTCGGCGCGACGACCCGTGCCGGCCTCATCACCGCCCCTTTGCGCGGGCGCTTCGGCATCGTCTTTCACCTCGATTTTTACGGGCAGAAAGACCTCGAAATCATCGTCCACCGCTCGGCGGAAATCTTAGGCGCTGAGATCGAGGCGACCGGAGCGCGTGAGATCGCGCGCCGCGCCCGCGGCACCCCACGCATCGCCAACCGGCTGCTGCGGCGCGTGCGCGACTACGCGCAGGTCTTGGGTGACGGGCGCATTACGCAGGCGGTCGCCCGTCGCGCGCTCGACGAGATGGAAGTGGACAAGTTCGGGCTGGATGAGGTGGACCGGAAGATTCTGTCGGCGATCATCGAGAAGTTCGACGGCGGGCCGGTCGGGATCGGGACCATCGCGGCATCGATCAGCGAGGAGCGCGAGTCGATTGAAGAGATTATCGAGCCGTACCTGATTCAGATCGGTTTTCTGAACCGCACGCCGCGCGGGCGCATGGCAATGCCGGCCGCCTACAAACACCTCGGCCTAACGCCGCCTAAAGCCGCGCAGGACGCGCTGCTGGCGAGCTAAGCCGGAATGCGGATTTCGGATTGCGGATTGAAGAAAGAAGGCAATTCGATAGCGGTTTGCAAATGGATGTAACCTGCGCTTGAAAACTCCCTTTTGGCTTCTTCTCATCCGTTAACAAATCCGCCCAATTGACCGGGTTACACGCAAATGCAAACCGCTATAAGTTGAACTGAGTGTGGGGG
>JBOGOY010000277.1:0-5852 GCA_050748185.1 Pyrinomonadaceae bacterium | reverse complement strand
GTAAGGGCGTAATGGTCGTACTCAATTGCATATCGCTATAGGTAAGCAATAAATCTCTTGCAAAAGAAAGATAAGTCAGCGCCGCCTGCGGTAACAGGTGAGTATCACTTCGAGAGAACCCGCCGCTTCAGCGCTACGGGATTGGCGTATTGATCAGGAGTTTGTCTCGCACAGCTTTAACTCCCTCAACCTTCCGCGCCGCCGCCACCGCTTCGTCTCTGGCGACCGTTGTGCGGATCATGCCGCGAAGCGTGACATCGCTGCCTTCGACATCAATGAAGATTGCCCTCTTTGGTGTGCTTTCATGTTTGATGATCTGGCGTCGCACGGCATGGTAGATGCGCGCGTCTTCCGCGGACGCGCCAACCTTCTCGCCATTGGAGAGCGCCTCGGCGCGTACCTTTCGCTCCTCAAACGGCTCGTCGGGGACGGGAAGGACGGGCGCGCTGACGGTGATTTGATTCACGACCCGGTTCACGCCGCTCGTCCTTCGCGCGAGTTGTTCCACTAGAGCCTGATCATCAGTCGTGTCCACCGTCCCCGAAAGCGTCACCGCGCCGTCTGTCACTTCAACTCGCACGCGCGAGGTCGCGCCCTTCGTCTCGGCATTGACGGCAAATTGATCGCGCACGGCTTGCGCCAGAGCAACGTCGCTCGCGCCGCCCGCGCTCTTTCGCTCGCAAGCCGACGCAACCACGATGATGCTGACAACCGCCGCAATGCACCGCCAAGTTATTCGCATCATGACGCTTTCTCTACCTGTTCGTTCTCGCACATGGGAAGATTCACTTCGAGATAACTCGCATCTTTTTCATTGTCACTGAAACGACCGGCGAGTCGCCGGCGGTGCGGCTGTATGCGACCCAGTAACCGACCGCCGGATAACGCACGAGTTTGTACACGCGCCCGTCCGTGCCGGCTGCCACCTCTTCGCCGAGCACGGCGACGGCCATTGGCGCTCCGCTCTTTCCCGTGTAGGTAACGGAGACGGCATTTACTTTGCCATCTTTGTCGTAGTAAACCTGCGCCATCTCATTGTCTGAAATGCGGAAGAAGTCCTGCTTCTCGCCTTTCGACTCCGGCTGGCCGAGTTTCTCGCGCGCCTCTTCGGCGCTCATGCCGATCCGCACGCCTTTGTAATCCTTAATAACCGGCTCGCTCGCCGCATCCGTCCCCGCCGCTTCTTCGTCGGCGGGAGCCGTGCTACCTGATGGCGGCGTCGGCTGTGCGCTTACTTGCGCGCTCACGTCCTGAGCGCACCAAACCAACGCTATCATCATCAACGCGGTGATGAATAACGAGTTGATTAAGGTTTTAGATGTAACAGTCTCAATCATTTCTGACCTCCTTCGATTCTCGCGGCGGGATCACGTTCCGCGATCAAAATGGCTATGAAGAACCTTCAGGCTATTGATCGCGATGTGGCGCGTCGCTTGATACCTCAAAATTTTAACCAAGAAGAATTGTCCCCGGAAACCGTGTGATTACCTATACCCCATGAGTAATTCCACTCATCAGTTGTGGGTGATTACACGCTTGTGACGGTGACGCGCATTCACTAATTTCTATAGCTGTGAGACGGAATATAAAAGGCTTTATCTCCTTGACCGTCCGCCACACGTTCAGACGAAGGAGGTTTCGGATGATTTGGACGATTGTCATTGTGCTGCTGGTTTTATGGTTGCTCGGCTTCATCATTGATGTCGCTGGTGGCTTCATTCATCTGCTGCTCATCGGCGCGCTCGTCGTGCTGGCGTATAACTTGTTCGCAGAGGTCGCGGTGCGACATAGCCGTGGCTTTGCTTCTCAGAGGTCTTCGATGATGAGAAAGAAATCGCGAAATCCCCGCGAGCCGTTAAAGCTGCCTTGATGAAAATGGCACAGAAGCCAAAAGCTGATTCACGGAACGACACGCGGCAGACCAAGCAGCACGGGCAGCACGGGGCGAGTGGCGGCGGGAGCCATCGGCATCGGCAACGCCTTCGGAGCAGCGATTACGAATCATCGTCGGCTCGGGCCAGCGGAAGCGAAGGTTTTGGCGAGCGCGGGCGGTGTCCTGCTTGGCATAGCAGTTCTCGCCGTGTTCTTTCCCAGAGTGATAACCATCCCGTTGATGGTGCTTGGCGCGTGGGTGGGAGTCGCACTGCTCATCAAAGCCTATCGACTGAAAACTAAAAGGAGCGCGTCTCAAGCGAAGCTTTCGTCTTCAAACGCACGACCGCAACCTATCAATGACACAAAACGATTTAAGCCGTGACCGCCGCCCGGAGCCAACCGGACGCATGTTTCGACTATGCGGGAAAAGGCGGCGCTAGATGTTTCTAATTCTTTTACTCGCCGATTCGTGGGCGCGGCGAATCGTTAGGTCTCTCGTCCGCCTCGGCGTCTTCGCTCCTTTCCTGATCGAAGCCCTCGACTCTTCCTTCTTCTACATCCCACTCGGCACTGAGTTGACGTTGATTGCTCTGATTAACGCACACCGCGACAGTCTGGTGTGGCTGCTCTATCCGTTGATGGCAGCTTCGGGCACAACTGTCGGTGCTTTTCTACTCGACGCCGTGACCCGTCGAGTAGGCGAGCAGGGGTTGGAAAGATTCGTCAAACCGAAGCGCGTGGCGTGGCTCAAAAAGAAGTTGGGCGGTCGGGCCGGATGGGTGCTGCTCGTCGTCAGCATGTTGCCGCCGCCAGCGCCTTTTCGGGCCACTGTCATGACCGCTGCCGCTTTGCAGAGCCGGCGACGCCGGATGTTCCCCGCCATCTTCGGCGGGCGACTGTTGCGCTACACCGTCGAGTCGCTGCTCATCTATTATTTCGGTCGCAGGCTGCTCACGTGGCTCAACTCGGATGTGTTCGACTACATTTTCTACGGGATGATCGCCATCGCAATCGTCGGCAGCATCATCCTGCTCGGCAAATGGTTCGGCGGGAAACGAAGTGAGGCAGAGAGCCGAGCATAGCCGCCGCGAGCAACGTCCCCGAACCGCGCGTCGTCATGTTGAGCGACGACGCGCGGCGGAAACGGCAGTTCGGATGACGAATAAAGTCCGAGCGACTCTACTCGTTGCGCTTCCATTTGAGTTCGATCTCAATACCTTCTTGATCTCCGGCGCGCTCGTATTCAAACTCGATGCTGGCGTCAGGCGGAACGTAGATACGCTCGCCGTCGATCTGTATCTCGAAGGTTTTCTCCGCTTCCAGTGCGTCGGCCAAGCGGCGCAACTTGGCGATGGTCTCCTTCGCCGCATACGATTTCTCGACATCAATTGCTTTCTCCTGTTTCATCGCACATCTCCTTTTTCGCAACCCGACAGATGGATGAGAGTTTCAACGCGCTTCCGACTTCTCGACGCGCAGTTCGTTTTTGACTTCAAAGAGACCCGGCACGCCGCGCGCCCTCGTGTAAGCAATCGTTTTGTCTCCTTCATTCGCCACCCAACCCTTGAGCGTCGCGCGCCCGCGATCAACGATGATGTGGATGGACTGCAACGAGCCGACCTGATAGCGGAACAGCGGCCCGCTGTAAATCGCGCGGTAGAGAGCTTCGCGCAGCCGTTGGTCATTAGGAGAAACCGGCAGGACCTCGATTTGGTTGACCACCCGCGTCACACCCTCCACATCCTTGACGGAGGCTTCGGCTCTCGATTTGGTGTCCGGCGGCGACGTGACCTGCCCGTTCAGGACAACCACGCCGCCCGGCCGCACCTCAAATTCGAGCCAGTCGAACACGCTGTAATACGGCAGCGTCTGTAACTCGTTGCGAACTTCTCTGGCAAGCCGCGCCGTCGAACGCCCTGTGTCTTGAGCCATCACCATGCTCGCATTTCTGATCAGCGGTTCTTGGCTGTCTTCTCGCCGGTATGTCGCATCACGCATCAGCGCCATCTTCCTTGGCTGTTTCCCTGTTGAATAGCGTGCGAGGGTTTGTGGGAAAACGCGCACGTAAGCAGGCATTTCCCTCATCGTCATCTTTCTCTCGCCCGTCAGAAAGTCGCGCGCTTTCATTCCGTAGATGGCTTCGTTCAATTTACCTTTATCAATTTTCCGCACCTTGCTTTGCTGTGCCGGGACAGCCGTCGCAATGAAACAGAGCGCCAATGTCAGACCGAGTGTGCCGGCGGCGTATTCCCGAATTCTGCGTCCCATCGTCCTTCTCCTTAAGCTGTAAAGTTGTTTCTGATGCTTTGACGTTGACAGAGCGTAGGCTAGGCGAGAGGGCTGTCGCTCGCAAGCGTGAAATCACCTATGCGGCATGAGTGGTTATACCTACGCTTTGGAGTTGAAGCGGATGCAAATTGTGAAAGCGAAAGCCTGTATGTCGGGCGGGCTTTCGCTTTCCATGTGTCGTGAAAGTATTTCCATGCTAGATTCGGGACGCTGGCTTAGTGAGTCTGTGACAAACTAAATCGAAACCGCAAACTGTAAAGTTTCGTCAGGAGAGGGCATCGAATGGCTCACAAGTTAAACGACCGCGAGGGCGGCGAACCTGCCGCTACTGGATCGGCGCGAGAGGCCAACAAGCGTTTTGCGATTGACCTTGCGCGCGCTTTCGGCGGGGCGATTATCTTTTCCTTCCCGATGCTGATGACAATGGAGATGTGGTGGCTCGGCTTCTACATGAACAGCTACCGCCTCGCACTGTTGATGTTGCTCGCGATCCCGATGCTCGTCGGGCTTTCTTTCTACGGCGGGTTTGAAGATACCTTCAGCGGGCGCGACGACATTCTGGACACGTTCGTCGCTTACGCCGTCGGCTTTGCCGCCTGCGCGTTGATGCTGTTTCTCTTCGCGGTTATCGGTCCGGGGATGTCCGCCGACGAGCTCATCGGGAAGATTTCCGTGCAGGCCGTCGCGGGGGGCATCGGAGCGATGACCGCGCAGAACTTGCTCGGAGGTGGCGCGGGCGAAGGCGAGAGCGAAGGCGAGCGCAAGAAACGCAGCGCGCGATATGCCGGGCAATTATTTCTGATGGCGGTCGGAGCCGTCTTTCTTTCGATGAGCCTCGCCTCGACTGAGGAGATGGTTTTGATCGCCTATAAGATGACGGAGTGGCACGTGGTCGCGCTCTCGCTCGTCACGATACTGATGATGCACGCCTTCGTGTACGCCGTCGAGTTTCGCGGCGAGGAAGCCGCGATCCCGCCGGGCAGCCCCTTCTGGAGCGTCTTCCTGCGCTTCACGGTCGCCGGGTATGCTCTCGCGCTCGTTATCAGTTTGTATATTCTCTGGACGTTCGGGCGGACGGAAGGAATGGCGGTGGAAGAAATCATCAAGGCCGTGGTCGTCCTCGGATTTCCCGCCGCGCTCGGGGCGTCGTCATCACGGTTGATCTTGTAACGGAGGAAGCGGATATGCCGGATGATAGTGGCAAGCAGGTCTTGGAAATTGAATCCGAAAGAGAGACGCCACCGCCGCGGGACGAGGGTTTGCCAGTTGAGCGCGCGAAGGGAAGCTCTCCGCGACAGCGATACGCGAAGCCTCCGGTCTGGGAATGGGTTGTCGCAATCGTCGGGCTGGCGCTGGTCGTGAGCGCCATCGGGTTCATGCTTTACCGGGCGATTAAAGGAAATTCGTCGCCCCCTGAGATTGCGATTAGCGTTGACTCAGTAGCGCCGGCCGACGGCGGTTTTCTGGTCACGTTCCACGTGGTCAATCGCGGCGAATTGACAGCCGCCGGGTTGACGGTCGAAGGGGAACTCCGAAACGGCTCTGAGAGCATCGAGACCAGCGCGGCGACACTCAATTACGTTCCCTCACGTTCCACACGTCGCGGCGGACTCTTCTTTACGAATGATCCACAAAAGTTTGAGTTGAAGCTGCAAGCGAAAGGGTACGAACGCCCCTGACTTTTAATC
>JBOGOY010000276.1:0-5864 GCA_050748185.1 Pyrinomonadaceae bacterium | reverse complement strand
TTACACTAGAGGCTCGTTAGCAGCCCGCCGATCCGCAGAGGATCGGCGGGCTGTTTTCTTTTGTCCTTGACCCACTCACTTCGCCAAGCGCCCGGAGTTTTCCATGTCAGTAAACCTGCAACAGCAGCTCAGTCCTAACTTCACACTCGAAGAGTTCATCACATCGCAGACAGCGGCTCGGAAGGGCATCGACAACGCGCCTCCTCCGGCCGTCGTCGAGCGGTTGAAGCAACGCTGCGAGCAGATTTTAGAGCCGGCCCGCGCGGTGCTGGGGCCACTGCAGGTCAACTCCGGCTACCGCTGTCCGAAGCTGAACGCGGCGGTCGGCGGCAGTTCAACCAGCGCGCACATGCTCGGCTACGCGGCGGACATCGTTCCGCTCCGAGCCACCAAGCGCGATCTCGCCCTGTGGGTGAAACAGAATTGCCGCTTCGACCAACTCATTCTTGAGTTCGGGACGGAATCAGAGCCGGCGTGGATACACGTCAGTTGCGATCCGAGAGGGCGGGGGCAAGTTCTACGCGCCACCGCCAGAGGCTACCACCCAGCGAAACTTTGAAAAGGAGCAGCGATGAAACATTTCCCACAGTCAGCGATTTCGCTCGCCTTGGCCGGCGCTCTGCTGGTCATCGGCCTGACCGCCTGCCCGGCGAAGCGCGACGGCTCCGCGCCGTCAGACGGTCAGACGGCCCAGCAGCAGGAAAGCACTTACCGCAAGTTGTCGAAGGCGTCTGACGATCTCGCCTCCGGCATCCGGCTGGCGCTTAAGACCAAGCAGACGCTCGCCGAACAGAAAGTTATTTCCGCGGACGAGGAGTTAAGGCTGACCCGCCTGCTCATCGACGTGAACCGAAGTGGCGAGCAGTTCAACCTAGTGCTGCGCTACGCCCCGCAGGACAATCAGGAGGTACGGAGCAATTTGCTCGGCCTATTGGACGAAGTGACAGCCAGCGTCGGGCGGCTACACCGCGAAGGCGTGTTGCACATTAAAAACGAGGGGGCGCGACAAAAAGTCGCGCTCCTCATCGACAGCATCAACGCGGCCGTCAGGACGATGCGCGTCATTCTCGAAACGAGAGGGGGGACAGTGAAGTGAGCGAACAACAAGCGAATGACGCTCCGGCTAATGACGCCGGGACAAACGCCCTCGATGTCTCCCTGAAAATCGTCCACATCGCGCTCGAGCTCCTCCCTGAAGTGATCCGGATGATCGAAGAGCGCAAGCAGCGCACCGGCCTGAGCGATCAAGAGATTCTGGCCCAAGCCGGTATCAAGTTCAGCGACAACACGTTGATTCTGCTGGCCGACCTCGCGCGCCTCGAACACCCAACACAGTCCTGATCTCCGGGGAGCAAGATGGCAGAAATTCAAGCACTCGCACCCTACGGGCCGACAGTAATCCTGCTGTTTCTGGTGCTCGGCTTCGTCCTGAAATTCGCGCCGACGTGGAAGGAAGTGCGGCTGAAAGAGTTGGAGTTGAGGCGCGAGGAGTTGGCCGTCAGAGATAAAGAGTCAATGGCACTCGGTAGCCTCTCAGTAGGGTTAAGCAACCTCTCGGAAGTGCTGCAGTCAATTGCGGTCGAGCAGCGGCGCGCGACCGAGACGATCGAGATTTTGCAGCGCGTCAACGCCGACGCCAGCGACAAGCTGACGACCCATGTGCAGTCGCTCGCACAGCGACTTGACAAGGTTGAAGAACTCAACATTAACGAGTTCAGGAAAACGGCCCTTGAGATGGGCGGCCGGCTTGATAGTTTAGAAAAACATGTGGGACCACAAAGCGCAACAGCGCGAGCATAACGAGCGGTTACGCGGCTGGATTCTGTACTTTCTCTATCAGAACCGCCCGAAGCCGTTGGAAATGGCCGGACTCATGCGGCTGCTGGATCGCCGTAACTTCCCCCTCTCGCGCCGCCGTCTGGCGGCGGAGGTTGACTATCTGCGCTCGCTGCGACTGGTTCGCGTGTTCCCTACCTGCGCCGAGGCCGAGATGGACGAGGTTCAGCAGGCCAAGCTCACCCAGCGATATGCGGAAGCGGATCACGACGGCGAGATGCCGGACACCCTCAGCGTGCGCGTCACGACCGCCGGCATCAACCTTCAGGATGGCACGGTGCCCGAGATGGCTGGCATTTTACGAGTCGAGTAATGAGACGCCACGTCGTTAAAGACCTTTCGGACGAAGAATTCGAGTTCGTCATCCAGCGGATTTTGGAAGGCGATACGGATCGCGAGTTGTCGGCCGCCTTCCAAGCAGAGTTCGATAAGCGTCTGGCGAAAAGCTCGCTGCACCGCTGGCGCAAAGCCACCGGCGCGGAACTGGCCGAACGGTACCGACTCGCACGCTTCCAAGCCCGTCAACTTCTCTCCGATCTGGAAGAGGGCGACGATGCCGATAAATATCAAGTGGTGATGCGAAGCATCGAAGATCGGCTGCTGACGGCGACGCGCGAAGTGACCATCAAAGACCCGCTCAAGCTGCTGCGACTTAACCAACAAGAGCAGTTTCGTAAGCTGAGGGAAAAGCAACTTGCGTTGAAAGAAAAGCAACTCGAATTCGCTAAAGAGAAGGCGCGACGCGAATCAGAGGTAAACGTTGATCGCTTCCGCATCGCCGCTGAGGTGTGGCGGTTCGTTCTCCTCTGGTTCGCGCGTAATGACGCCGCAGTGGCAGACAGGCTGACGCACAAGAGCGAGGAGCTTTTGAAAGACCTTGAGGCGCAACTCGAAACTCAGACTGCCTAACCGCCCGGCGACGCGCGAAGAGTTCCGCGAACTGACAAGGCAGGCGACAGAGGTCGTCGCCCAACAGCGCGCCGCCGCGCAGGTCGCCGCCGAAGCTCTCGCCGCCGGCCGGGCCGCGTTTACGGATGAAGACGGCACGCGCGAAGAGCGGTTGGCACGCACGCGCGACTCGGCTTTAGAGTTCGGGCGTACTTACCTCCCACACTACTTCGAGCAGGCGGGCGCGCCGTTCCACGAAGCCCTCGACAAACTCCTCTCAGGCAACTACACCGAAGAAGACCTTGCGTGCTGGGTAGAAGAGTTCAGCATCGAAGTCCATCAGGGCGATCCGACACTAAACCTGCTGGCGATCATGATCCCCCGCGGTCACGGCAAGTCGGTCATCGCCATCCTGTGCGACGTCCTGCGCCGCATCTGCCACGGCCTCGATCCTTACATCACCATCGGGTCCGACACGCTCGACCAAGCGGCCTCCCAACTCGAAGACCTCAAAGATGAGTTGTCCTCGAATGAAAAGATTAGGGCCGACTTCGGGAGCCTCAAGCCCGATAAAGGACTCTGGCGCTCTGCCGAACTCATCCAGCGCGACGACGGCCGCGTGGTGTGGCGTGAGGGCCGCATCGTCACGGCCAATAAGATTCGTGTTGACGCGATCGGGCGCGGTGGGAAGATGCGTGGACGGCGCTTCGGCCAGAAGCGCCCGACGCACATCATCCTTGACGACCTCGATAATGATGAGAACGTCGTCACCAAAGAGCAGCGTGACAAATCTTGGAATTGGGTAATTAGCGCTGTCGAGCCAGCGCGCGATCCGCAGGTCGGACGTGTAGTAGTGCTCGGCACTAACATCCACTTCGACTGCGTGGTCGCGCGCGCCGTCCGCAAGACGGACGAGGACGGTGGGCGGCTTTTCACATCTATCAAATTCGCCGCGATGCGGCGAGACGAGGATGGACAACTCGTCTCTGTCTGGCCCTCCCGCTTCCCTACAGAGACGCTGCTACGTAAACGGGCGCTGCTCGGCCCGAGTAAGTTCGGGGCGGAGTACATGAACGATCCGCGCGATCCGGAGACGCAGATTTTTCAGCCCGACCGCTTCACTTACTATCTGCCCGCCGAGTTGCACGGTAAGGAGTTGGTTCGCATCCTGTACGTCGATCCTTCAAAGGGCAAAAAGGGCAAGGGGCGAAAGAAATCTGATTTTTCCGGCTTCGCCGATCTGCTCGTCGATCGCACGGCGCGGATCAGCTACGTGCTGAATGCCTTTCGCAAGCGGCTGAGCCCTAGCGCCTCGAAGGTCGAAGTGGTCAAGTGGTACAGGGAGGTGCTGCTAACACACCCTTACGCGCAACTGTGGGTCGAGGAAAACAGCTTCGGCGACATTCTTGGCGAGAATTTTCAGGACGAGTTGCGAGCACAGGGGGTGGATAGAACGGTCCAGACGCTCCTGCATACCACGGAGAAGGCGGCGCGTCTGGAGCGCCACTCTATCCGCGTCGAGTCCGGCGGCGTGAAATTCCCGCAGAGGTGGGAGAAAGAGGATCGTCGGCCGGAATGGTTCGGCGAGTATGAAGACTATCCATCGGGCGCTTTCGACGACACGATCGATGCCATCGAGTCTGCCGACCACGTTGGCATGAACGAAGCGGTGGGCCGGCCTGACTTCAAGTCAACGGGCAAAAAGAACCCCAGCGCTTCGGCGCGGGCTTACTGAGAAACCTCGCAGATGAAAACCTGTCCGACACGAACTCCCGAGCGCGCCGGACATAGACAGAGGAAGGTGACGTGCGAGCCTACTATGACTCGGGAGGAGTGACTATTTACCACGGGGATTATCGGGACGTGCTGCCACGACTAGCGACCAACAGCGTCAATTGTGTGCTCACCGATCCCCCATACGCAATTACTCGGCTTTCGTGGGATCAGCCGGTGGACTGGGCGGTGTTCTGGTCTGAGATTAACCGCATCTGTACGGACAGGGCTGTGCGAGTGCTTTTCGGAGCGGGACAGTTCACCAACAAGCTGATCAACACGAACCAGAAACATTTCAGGTACGAGTTGATCTGGGAGAAGACAATGCCGACGGGCTTTCTCGACGCCAAGCGTAGGCCGCTCCGCTCGCACGAGAACATCCTCGTCTTCATCCCGCGCTTCAGGGGGAGCGTTTATCATCCGCAAATGATTGTCGGCCGCGAGCACGCGCGCGGCGCGGCCGGGGGGCGCGCGGAGCACTACGGTTCGATCCGGAGGACCGCCGGGACCAAGTCGAGCCGTTACTACCCGCGCAGCGTGCTACGCTTCGGTAACGCCCGCGCCGGCCGTTCGTTCCACCCAACCCAAAAGAATCTTGAACTCATGAGATGGCTCGTCCGCACCTACTCAAATCGCGGACAAGTCATCCTCGACTCGTTCTGCGGATCGGGGACGACGCTTCTGGCGGCGCGGCAAGACGGCCGGCGGGCGATCGGCATCGAGCGTGAAGAGCGGTTCTGTGAAATCGCGGCGGAGCGTCTGACCCGTGTGATCGAATAGATGGGCGTTCAGGCATCCGCACATTTAGAGAATCGGCGCTCGTCGCCGCCTCGCCACGCCCGCCGCGACGCCAGCGAGGCCAGAACAGAGCAAGAGGATGCTCGCCGGTTCCGGCACGACCGTGTTCACGGTGCCTGTGTAAAAGAAGTGACTGACGGGGACTCCTCCCAGCGTCGTGCTGATGGTTAAGCGGTAAATACCGTCACGCGGCGCTATGAAAGAGAGCGGGCCGCCGGGGCCGCCGTCGATGCGTAGGTTCAGCACTCTGTTTGAGAATTCGTCACGAACAGTTAGTTGGCTAATGAGGTCGTTGCACCCGATCGTGGGGGAGACGAGAGTGCATCGGTAACTAACCTGAATATCGACCGGTGTGTTGCCATAGGCGAAGAAATTCAGTGACACGCCCGTGCCTGAAAAGCCGATAGAGTCGGCCTGCGCCGAGATCGAACTGAGGCACAGGAAAAGCAGGGGCAGACAGAGAGTGAGCAAGAAGCGCTGCGGGGATCGCTTGGATCGCATGAGATTCTCCTTTGACGGCGTTGTGAGTAACAGGCGTGGCTGAGGAAGCCCACAGCCCCGTGTAGCTG
>JBOGOY010000275.1:0-5868 GCA_050748185.1 Pyrinomonadaceae bacterium | reverse complement strand
GTCTTCTTCAACGTACTTCTGTGTAACATCAGGTTGAAGACTAATAAATGCGAATCAGTAGTTGAAATCGGGCTTGGGAAACCAACAACTTACGGTCGCCATATTAGCTACGGTCACAAACCTGACAGCGTAAGTCTTTTGTTCTCAATGGCGGCAATTTTCAACTATTGATTCGCATATAAGAACCATCAAGCCCGGCTTGACGGTCATTTACGCCGGCACGTATCATAGCCCGTTGACTAATGGCCGGATTTTTCCACTGTAACAAGTGAGGGGGAGAGACATGAAGGAAGGCATTCATCCGAAGTACAACGAAATTAAAGTCGTCTGCGCCTGTGGCGAGACGTTCACCACCCGCTCGACGATGAAGAGCGACCTGCACGTCGAAATCTGCTCGGCCTGCCACCCGTTTTTTACCGGCAAACAGAAGCTGATTGATACCGCCGGGCGCGTCGATCGTTTTAACAAGCGCTATGGCCGGACGGCCCCTGCCGACACGGCCGAGGCCGCCCCCGTCGAAGCCGCCGGGGCGTAAAACTTGAACCACCCGTATGCGGCCGATGTCGCGCCGGCCGCAACGCAACCCTGACACATGCTAACCGACGCGCTCCGACGCCAGTATTAGCGACGCCAACCTTTAACGCCGACGCCTCAAGCGGCGGTCGCCACTCGTGCATCTGAAGCGGATGCAAGCGACCACGCACCGAAGCGTCGGCGTCACTGTCTCCGGAACGCTCCTCGCAATCCCCTGAAAGGCGAAGACAGAACGTGGCAGCACAGGAAAAAGACTTGATCGTGGGCGGCCAAGCGGTCGTCGAGGGCGTGATGATGCGGACGCCGAACGCCTACGCCGTGGCGGTGCGCCGCGCCGACGGCACGATTACGCACACGGGAGCCGCGCTGCCGAAGTGGAGCGACAAAGCGCCTTTCCTGCGCCTGCCCGTGCTGCGCGGCGCGGCGGTGCTCGTGCAGTCGATGGCGCTCGGCGTGAAGGCTCTGAACTACTCGGCCAACGAGGCATTCGCCGACGCCGAAGAGGCCGACGCGAAGGAAAGAGCGGTTGCGCTGACGCCCGCGGTGGTCGAGGGCGAGGGCGACTTCGCCGGGATTACCGGCGGCGTACCGGGCCTGCTGCCGCTACCGACCAAGCCGCGCGCGGCCGACGAGATGAAGCGCGGGGCTTCGGCCTCGGTCGTCGGCTCCATCATCTTCGCCTTCGCCTTCAACATGCTGCTCTTCATCGTCGCGCCGCTCGTGCTGACCAACGCCATTTTCATCGGCGCGGGCTGGGCCGCCCCGACGGACCCGACGGCGGCGCAGCCCGGCATGACACAAGCTCAAGGCGGCGCGGGCGCGGCGGCGCAAACCGCTGCCGCGAATGAAATCGCCGACGGCGATCGTGTGTGGTACACGCGCGCTTACGAAGGCGTGCGTGGCTATCTGCGTCCGGTGCGTCCGTCGGTCGCGTTCAACCTGCTGGACGGTGTGATCCGGATGGCCTTCTTCCTGATCATGATCACCAGCTTCTCTCTATTGAAAGACATTCGCCGCGTCTTCGAGTATCACGGCGCGGAGCACAAGACAGTCTTCACTTGGGAGTCGGGACTGCCGCTGACGGTCGAGAATGCGCGCCGGCAGCCGCGCCAGCATCCGCGCTGCGGAACCAGTTTCCTGATGGTCGTGATGATCGTCTCGATCGTGCTCTTCTCCGTCGTCAAGTTCGACTCGCTGCTCTACAACCTGCTGACCCGCATTGCGCTCGTGCCCGTCATCGCCGGCATCTCCTATGAGATCATCCGCGTGTCGGCCAAGAGCGAAGGCGGCTTCGCCTTCAAGCTGATCACGCTGCCCGGCATCTGGCTCCAGAACGTGACCACCAAAGAGCCTGACGACCTGCAACTCGAAGTCGCCATCTTCGCCCTTAAGGAATCTTTGAAACTGGAGCCGCAACCGCGCGAGGCCGTCATGACTCCACTTTCATAAAACAGGTGTCGGGGGCCGGGTGTCGGCCAAGACAGTTTCTTAACCCGACACCTGACACCCGACCCCCGACACCCACTGAAAAGCCATGTTAGACAAACTAGAACAGATCGAAGCCCGTTACGAAGACTTGACCGCGCAACTCTCTTCGCCCGAGTTGATGTCGGATCAGGCGACTTACATCAAGGCCGCGAAGCAACACCGCGGCCTCGGCGAAATCGTCGAGAAGTACCGCGAGTGGAAATCCATCAGGCACGAACTCGCCGGCGCGCGCGAGATGATCGATCTCGGCGGCGACGACGAGGAGATGCGCGAACTCGCGCGCCTCGAATGGGACTCGCTCGAAGAGCGACGCGCGCGGTGCGAAGAAGAGTTGCGCGTCCTGCTGCTGCCGCGCGATCCGAACGACGAAAAGAACGTCATCCTCGAAGTGCGCGCCGGCACGGGCGGCGACGAGGCGTCGCTGTTCGCGGCGGAAGTGTTGCGGATGTACGGGCGCTATGCCGAGCGGCAGGGCTGGCGGATGGAGACGCTTGACCTGTCCGACTCGGGCATCGGCGGCATCAAGGAAGCCACGGTGCTGATCGAAGGCGACAAGGTCTATTCCAAGTTGCGTTACGAGTCGGGCGTCCACCGCGTCCAGCGTGTGCCGCAGACCGAGGCGAGCGGGCGCATCCACACCTCCGCGATCACCGTCGCCGTGCTGCCCGAGGCCGAAGAGGTGGACGTGAAAGTTGACGCCAAAGACCTTCGCATTGACACTTTTTGTTCTTCGGGGCCGGGCGGTCAGTCTGTCAACACCACTTATTCGGCGGTGCGGATCACGCACCTGCCTTCGGGCGTCGTCGTCTCGATGCAGGACGAAAAGTCGCAGATCAAGAACCGCGAAAAAGCGATGCGCGTTTTGCGCTCGCGCCTGCAGGAGAGGGAAGAGCAGAAGCAGCACGATGCGCTCGCCTCCGAGCGCCGCTCGCAGGTCGGTTCGGGCGACCGCTCCGAGAAGATTCGCACCTACAACTTCAAAGAGAACCGCGTCACAGACCACCGCATCGGACTCACCATCCATCAACTCGACCTCTTCATGGAAGGCTCACTCGACGAGATGATCAACTCACTCATCACGCACTATCAGGCCGAAAAGATGAAGGCTGAGACGGTTTCGGCATAGGCGAAAAGGGGAAAGGGAGAAACGGTGAAGGGAGGCGGCCGGCACTGGTCCGTTTTGCCGCTTCCCCTTTTCGCCTGTTGCCCTCAATGTGAACATTGCCAGACAGCACTCGCATATTTTTAATCCGGCACGGCCAATCCGAGGGCAATGCCGCGCAACGTTTCGGCGGCCACACGCCGACGCCGCTCTCCCCACGCGGGCGCGCGGAGGCCGAGGCGACCGCACGCGCCCTTGCCTCGGAGGGTATTGCGGCGATCTATTCGAGTGATTTGCTGCGCGCGGTGCAGACCGCCGAACCGCTCGCCGCATCGCTCGGGTTGGAGATTATCAAGACGCCCGCCTTCCGCGAGCGCAGCGTCGGCCACATGGAGGGGCTGAGCTTTCAGGAGGCGGCGGAGACTTACCCCGAAGAGTATGCCGCGCTCTTGCGGCGCGACTTCGAGCGCGTCCTGACGGGCGGCGAAAGTTGTCGTCAATTGCTCGACCGGGCGGCCGTGTCACTCGACGCCGCCATCGAGCGGCACCGAGGCGAAACGATCGCCATCTTCTCGCACACGGGGACCATCTGCATCCTCGTGCTGCATCTGATGGGCGCGCTCGACGCTTCCACCTTGCGCCCCGTCTGGATCGCGACGGCCAACTGCGGCATCACCCGCGCGAGCGTCCGCACGGATGGCTTCGTGCGCGTGCAGGCCGTCAACGACACGCGGCACCTCTCGGCCGTAGGTGACTTTTAACCGACAATGCCCGCCGCTGTGGCGCTCGGTAAATTGTCATAACCTGTAGCCTCACACGAGAGTCAGCGGCTACACTGTCTATCGCGCGACCACTCGCCGGCCTTAAGCAAGGCGAGCGTCGCCGCGCGAAGCGAAACTCACACCTTTTCATTTCAGGAGAACAGAATGCCTCACACCCATTTTTCAGTTTCCCGGTTTGCGCTCATGCTGACAGCGGCCGGACTGCTCGGCCTGCTCGTTTGGCCTTTCCTCAATGTCGGGCACGCCGCCGCGGCCGGCGACAACGGCAGGCTCGTTTTCGCCGGCAGTGAATCGCTCCACACCATCAACCCGGATGGCTCCGGGCAGACACGACTTATCAGTAATCACACTGGTGAAGAACGCTACCCGGCGTGGTCGCCCGACGCCACAAAGATCGTTTTCTGTCGCCGGATCACGCAAAGCTACGACATCTTCGTCGTTAACGCCGATGGTTCGAATGAGGTGCGTCTGACTAATACGGCGAACGCGGCAAGCAACCCTAGTAGCAGTTGCAACCCGAGTTGGTCGCCCGACGGCGCGAAAATCGCATTCGTCGGCGGGGGCGCGGACATACTCGTGATGAACGCCGACGGCAGCGGCATCGTTAATCTGACGAACCACCCCGCCACTGATGTGGACCCGGCGTGGTCGCCCGACGGCACACGGATCGCCTTCGCCAGTTTGCGCGACTTTCCGGGTATCACCGGTGACATCGCGCGCGGTTTCGAGATTTACTCGATGAACACAGACGGCTCGAACGTGGTGCGCCTGACGAACAACCAGTTCCCCGATTCCGCTCCCTCGTGGTCTCCCGACACGACGCGACTCGCCTTTACGCGGCGCGAGATTAATCAGCAGACCGGCGCGCAGAACGTCGAAATCTACGCGATGAACGCCGACGGCTCCGGGCAGACTAATCTCACCAACCACCCTTCGTCAGATTTCGATCCCAGTTGGTCCCCTGACGGGGCACGCATCGCTTTCATCACTTTTCGCGATGCCGTTCATAGCAGCAACACGGAGATTTACATGATGGATGCGGATGGGAGTTTCCCGACGCGCATCACCAACAACTTTTTCGAAGACCGCGAGCCCAACTGGGGCCGAGCGCCCGCCGTCGCGACGCCGACGCCGACGCCGACCCCTGCGCCGACTCCCGCGCCGACGCCTTCCACCATCTCGGGCCGCATCACCGACGGCAACGGCAACGGCCTCGCCGGCGTGACGGTCATTCTCATCACCAACTTGAAAGGCTCACGCTCCACCGTCACGCAGGCCGACGGTAGCTATACGCTCCGCTATCTGCCCGATGCGGGCGTCACGGTTTCGCCCGCCAGAACCGGCACTGCCTTTAGCCCCGCGGCGATCAGATTCGTCTCGACTGATAGTGTTTCCGGAGACAAATCCAATATTAACTTTACTGGCACATCCTCACCCGCCCCCGCCAATGTGCAGTTCAGTTCTCCCGCATACAGCGTCTTAGAGGGAAGCGCCACGGCAATCATCACGGTGACTCGCTCCGGCAACATCAATGCCGGCGGCGCGGTCGTCAGCTACCGCACGCTTGACGATCGGGCTGCGGTTCGCTGCGACGCGGTGGGACCAACAGCCTATGCCCGTTGCGACTACGCGACGACGCTGGACACGATTTACTTCGGGGCCGGTGAAACGGAGAAGACATTTACCGTTTCGATCATCAATGACGGGCACGTCGAGAATGCGGAGAACATTGCGCTCGAACTCTTTAACCCGATCGGCGCGACGCTCGGCGTTCGATCAAACGCGACGCTCAACATCGCCGACAACGACACGGCCGGCGCGGCGAACCCGATCGACGACTCGCGCGTGTTCGTCCGCCAGCAATATCTCGACTTCCTCTCGCGCGAGCCGGAGTCGGCGGGCTTTCAGTCGTGGCTCGGCGTCCTCAGTAATTGCTCGGACCCGTTCAACGCGGACCCGAAC
>JBOGOY010000274.1:0-5889 GCA_050748185.1 Pyrinomonadaceae bacterium | reverse complement strand
GATCGCTATCGGTCGCGCGCCCGACGTTGAGGCGCTTGCCGCCGGGTTTGAACGAGAGCCGCGCGTCGCGTGCGCTATCCGGCGCGTTGACGCGCGCGCCGAACACGACCGGCGGCGTCTCGGTCTTGACGGGGGCGATGTCGAGGCCTTCTTCCGCGCGGCGGCGCGCCTCGTCCTGCTCTTTGAACTCTTTCTCAAAGTCGCCGTAGGTGGGATCGACCGCGATGCCGGTGGTAAAGATGTCGGGCATCGTCTCGACCCTGACGGGGGCGAGCGTGCGGTAGCGCGCATCGTTGATGTGGTCGATGGCGGCGGCGAGAACTTCGTGCTCCAATTCTTTCAACGACTCGGGCGGAGCCTCGGAATGCGTGCCCCACTCGATCTTGAGCTTCAGGTGGTGTGGGGCGATCCGGCCGAGTTTCGGGTCGCGCCGGGCGCGCTCGTCGATCAAGTGTCGCATTCGCCCGAGCAGCTTCGTGGTGGTGAAGCCGTCCTGCGTCACCAGTTCGCGCCCGAGTTTGCGATCGACCACCGACCCGACGCGGTCCAGCACGCGGCGCATCAGCCGCTCGACCAGCGCCTCGTCGCGTCCCGCGCCCGCCGCGGCGCGCTTCTTCTGTGTCTCATCCATGTGAACCTATACGCTCCTTGCGCCCGGTGCGTTCATTCCGACACGCCGGCTGGGATGCCGGCCGTTGCGCGATCACGCGGCGACGCATTTAAGCGGGGGAGGGAATGCTTCGGTCTGACTTACACGCCGCCATTCTAGCCGAAAAGGGGAAGGAAAGCAGTAGGCAGTGAGACTTTGTCCGGGGCTGGATTGTTGAACGGTCGGTGCGCTTACGAGCGCCTCGATCAAGACAGGTGTTCCAGTCGGCGGCGCGCTTTTGTGATCTGGCGTTCGATGCTTTCGGCCATCGACGCGAGCGAGTCGCGCCCGTGCCGCGCCTCTTCGTCGGTCTTCAGCATGAGTTGATAAAGGCGATCCTGCCTGATGCGCTTGAGGCCGAACTCGATGGTCCGCATTTCTTCTTTGAGGTTGAACAGTCGGCCGGGCAGATCCGCTTCTTCCTCTTCGTCGTGGCCGGCCGCGGCGGCGGTGGCGCAGTAAGACTGCAACTGCTCGTCGCCGAGAAGCGTGTGCAAGCTGTCCACGTCGCCTTCGCGGTAGGCGCGGCTGGCCTCGGCCATGATCGCGTGGCGGCGGCGCGCCTCCGCTTCGCTCGCGGCGTGGTCCGGGTGGAACAGACGCGCGACCGTCCAGAATAACTTGCGGAAACTGGCCTTGCCGGAAGCTGCTTGCGCCTGCGGGCCAGTTTCATGCGTCGCGCCTTCGTCCGTCTCTCCCGCCTGATCTTCAAGGCCGAGCCGGCATACCTCCGCCTCTCTGATCTCGCGCTCGACTTCGTCCAGTTCGGCCAGACGGCTGCCGACCACTTGGGCGTAGCGTTGCTTGAATTGGCGGAACCCGTCTTGCAGGGCCGACAGCTCTTCCCTGCGCGCGGCCAGCACCGCTTCGAGTTGTGCGATCTCGGCCGCCAAATCCGGCGGCGTGGTTTTCGATTGGGATGGATGAAGACTCAGGCTGTACATAGCAATCAAATGCTGAATAGTGTAGCGGGGAAGCGCGTCGCTCCTCCAAATGTGACTCCCCTGTGATGATAGCGGCTGGCGATTGAGTGCGACTGATGTGCTTTGCGCCTTGGCGTGAGCGGTCCTTGTCAGAGGCCGAAGTCGCACTCAATGGCACACGGCTATCAGGCCGCAAGCCTCGAATTAATTCAATCCAGACCTCTCTGCCTGTTCGCTTCGTAGAGAACCACGGCTAACGCTACCGCGACGTTGAGGCTTTCGACCGGCGGGCGCATCGGGATGCGGACGCGCAGGTCTGTCAGTGCGGACTCTTCGGCGGAGAGTCCGTCTGCTTCTGGACCGACGACGACGGCGCACGGAACGGTCCAGTCGATTTCAGTGT
This sequence comes from Pyrinomonadaceae bacterium, assembly GCA_050748185.1. GTDB lineage: Bacteria > Acidobacteriota > Blastocatellia > Pyrinomonadales > Pyrinomonadaceae > JACCRA01. The sequence goes on along the minus strand of JBOGOY010000274.1, from coordinate 3,914 downwards.
GAGACTGCGGTGCGTGAAGGTCCGCGCTGACGCTGCGGACGCCGCGCGCGTTGCACCACGCGAGAGCTTCCTCATAATCGACTTGGTCCCACAGAGGCAGGCGAAAGCTGGACCCCATCGAACCGCGCAGCGCCTTCGGTGAGAAGAGATCGGTCGAGCCGCGCGTCGCGATCGCTCCGGCAGCCCCGGCGGCCTCGGCGACGCGCAACATCGCGCCGGCATTCACTGGGTTGTTGGCGCGGTGCATGACGACGAGCAAGGGGTGTGCGACTGGTTCGAGGGCGCGCTCGAAAGCCTGCCGCATGGTGTCGGGCCGGCGCGCCAAAGCGACGATGCCCTGCGGTGTTTTGGTGTCAGAGACAAAGGCGAGCACGCTTGCACCGACGGGCTGTGTGCGCGCGGCAGCGCGGCGCAGTTCTTCGAGCAGTCGCTGGCCGCGCTCGTCCCGCATGACGGATTCGGTGAACAGAACTTCTTCGATCTCTAAACCGGCGCGCCACACTTCTTCACACAGCCGCACACCTTCGACGAGCATCAGACGCCGATCTCGGCCTTCGCGCACCGCGCGGGCGCGCCGGACGAGCGGGTTGTGGCGACTGTTGATGACGATCTCTTTCAATGTCTCCGGTTTCCGTCCGTTACATCCCGCTCAGGTCGAGTTCGGCCCACACCGGCCAGTGATCCGAGACGCCTAAGGGTCGCGCCACGCCCCAGCGCGTGACACTGACGCCGCGCGTGAAAATCCAGTCGGTGTGCAGCCGCACCAGCCCGGCGCGCCAAGTCGTAGTGCCGCTCGGCATCGGCGTCGCATAGCCGTGGTATTCAAGCAGCCCTCGCATCCTCCGGCGCGAGACAGGGGTCAAAGTGTTAAAGTCGCCAGTCAGCACGACCGGCGCGTCATGCGCGATCTGTTCGGCTTCCGCCAAAATCGCCTCGTGCTGCGCGAGTTGGCCCGCGACGTCGGCGTGCGGATCGATGTGCGAGTTGAAGACGTGCAGACGCACCGCGCCGCACTGCACCGCCGTATAGACGGCGAGGCGCGGCCGCCAAGCGCACTCGGCCCACGGGAGTTCGACACGCTTGTGCGCCACGACGGGCCAACGACTGAGCAGCGCCACGCCGGTGTCGCCCTCCTCTTCGCGCCCGATGTGCTCTTCAAAATCGAGATACCACTGTTTCTTCTTCGGCTCTTCGTCGCGCGGCAGATTCATGCTGGTGTGGACCCATTCCATATCCAGCTTCATTGCCAACTCTGGCGCAACGTGCCGCCCGCCCGCCCGTTTGGTGAATCGATCGGCTTCTTGCAGCGCGATGATGTCGGCGGGCGGCATCAGCTTGCCTTCGGAAAAGGCGCGGGCGGCGCGTTTGAGATGGCGCTCGATGAGCGCGGCCCTCCGCCCGGGGCGGGTCAGGCCGGCGCGTCTGAAGAGGCTGCCGGTGATCAGGAACGAACCGACCCCGTAACGAATATTGTAGGTGGCGATGACGACTTTATCGGGCGTGGTGGACGATTCACCAAGCGCGGGGTGAGGAAGCGCCTCGACCCCGTGCTCGTCGAGTTCAACCACACCCGTCGCGTATGGGCCGGCGTTGCCCGTCACATCACCCAGCACGTAGAGAACTTTACCCGCGTCTTCGTCTCGTTGCACAATGACCGCCGTCGGTTGAAAAGTTTTCGGGGGATTATAGATGAACGCGCCCGTGTTTGCCGCCGTGGACGACATCTTTTTCGTGTCTAAAATTCGTGCCACCGCCGAACGACTCGGCGTCCGCGTCGAGTTCGCACGCAACCGGGATGCGCTGGAGAAACTGCTCGGCGGCGAGCGGCCACGACTGGTGATCATCGACTTACACGCCCAACGCTTCGATCCGCTGGCCGCCGCCGAACAAGTGAAGCGTGACGAGCGAACCCGCGACGTGCCGCTCGTCGGCTTTTTCTCTCACGTCCAGACCGAACTGCAACGCCGCGCCGTCGAGTCGGGGATCGATCACGTCATGCCGCGCTCCGCCTTCACCAAACGCCTGCCCGACATCCTGCGGGGCCAGTTGTTGTGAACAGTCTCTGAGAGGTGAATCGGCCGGGAGCGTCCCGGCTTTCTCACGGTCCACAATTAAATCTTATTGTCAGGAGTTGCTTCATGAAGCGATTGTTCAGCTTGCGCCGGCTGCTGGCGCCTACGTTGCTCTGTGTCCTCTCTCTCTCCGCGGTGGCACAGCAGTCAAACGCCCCTCAACCGATTGCGACCGCTGCCGAACACTTTCGCGTCGGCGTCGAGCACCAGCGAGAGGGCAGATTGCCGCAGGCTATCGAAGCATACCGGCAGGCCGTCAGATTGCGCGCTGATTTCTGGGAGGCTGAAGCCAATCTCGGCAGCGCTTACGCGCAGTCGCAGATGTTCGCCGAGGCCGTCGAGGCTTTCAAACGCGCCCTCAAAATCAAGGCCGACGTGCCCGAAATCCATTTGAACTTGGGTCAGGCACACATGGCCCAGCGGAAATTCAACGAAGCCGTCGGGGCTTTGACAGAGGTGCTGCGCCTGAACCCGAAACTGGTCCCGGCGCGGGTCGCGCTGGGGCTGGCATACCACGAACTGGGCCGCTTTGATGAGGCGATCACAGCGCTCCGGCAGGCTCTCGACGAGCGGGTCAACGAGGCATTCATCTACTATCAACTCGGGGCGGTGTACTTTCAAGCCGGCAGGCACGGCGCGGCGCTCGAATCTTTTCAGGAGGTCTTGCGCCGCCAGCCAGACTGGCCGGCCATCAACTACGACATCGCCTATACGTTGGATAAACTGGGTCGCTCGCCAGAGGCGGTCGAGTCGTACAAACGCGCGCTCGCCCACGCGCCGGACGACGGGCGGGCGCACGACGGCCTCGGCATGGCCTATTACAATTTGGGCCGCCTGCGCGAAGCCGTCCAGAGCCTGACTCGCGCCATCGAGTTGCGGCCCGAAGCGACACACGCGCTTTTTTCGCTCGGCCTATGCCACTACAAACTCGGCGAGCACGCGAAGGCGTTGGAAGCCTTCGGCAAGTACGTGCGCCTCCGGCCCGACGATCCGGAAGGCCGCCTCAAGCTCTCGGCGGCTTACACGCTGGCCGGACGACGCGAAGAAAGCCTTGAGTCTCTCCGGCAGTATGTGCGGATGCGGCCGGCTGACGCGGACGCGCATTTTTATCTCGGGAACGAGCTGATGATTGAAGGGCGGTTCGAGCAGGCCCTCGAATCACTACAAGAAGCGCTGCGCTTGAAACCCGATCACGAATGCGCACCGGAACGTTTACGCATCACCAACCGGCGCATCGAGTTGGCCCCGCAACACGATGCGCTGAAGCGCGCCGTCGAGCGTGCTCCCGACAATGCGGATGATCGCGCCCGGCTGGCTAGTTATTACTACGCGATGGGGAGGTTCGAGCCGGCAATCGAGGAATATAAGCACTACATCCGTCTCAGGCCTGAATCGCATGAGGGATACCTGCATCTCGCCATTGCCTATGCCGAAGCTGGCCGCCATGCCGAGGCAGTAGAATCCTACAAACGCATGATCGAGCTTAAGCCGACCCACGTTTTCTACCTCAGCCTCAGCCGTTCCTATGCTCACATGGGCCGGCAGGAGGAAGCCGCCGAAGCGCTCAAGCAGTCTCTCCGCATCAAGCCGGAGTTTACCCACGCGCTTTATGAACTCGGCACGACATACCTCACGCTGGGCCGGAATGAAGAGGCAGCGGAGATGCTGCGCCACCTCATCCGACTTGAGCCGCGCCACATCGACGGCAACCTCAAACTCGGTCTCGCCTACGTGCGCCTCGGCAACAAAACGGGCGCGCAGCAGCAGTACGACGTTCTCAGAGACCTCAGCCCCGAGACCGCCACTTTGCTCTCAAGTTATCTGAGATGAGTTGAACCCCGA
>JBOGOY010000273.1:0-5898 GCA_050748185.1 Pyrinomonadaceae bacterium | reverse complement strand
CGGCATTCCCGTCACGGAACTGTTGCCGAAAGAGCAGATCGACGCCATCGTGAAGCGCACCGCCAATGGCGGCGCGGAGATCGTCAGTCTGTTGAAGACCGGCTCGGCCTACTACGCCCCCTCCGCGGCGGCGGTCGAGATGACCGAGGCGATCCTGAAAGACAAGAAGAAGATTCTGCCCTGCGCCGCGTATCTGGAAGGCGAATACGGCGTCAACGGCCTCTACGTCGGCGTCCCCTGCAAACTCGGCAGGAACGGCCTCGAGCAGATCATCGAGATCAACCTCACGACCGAAGAGCGCATCGCGTTGCAGAAGAGCGCGGCCTCGGTGCAAGAGTTGGTCAACGTGCTCGGCATCTAGCCCGAAGTCAAAAGGTCACAGGCAAAAGTGTAGCGGAGGAGTTAGCCGCCCGACCTGCACTTTTGCCTTTTCATCCGTTAACCTCCATTACACAGGCGCGGAGACCGCCGTCATTTATGCGGCGGAGGAGCGCCCATACATCTTTAGGATTCAAGGTTGCAAACACGCCCAGTTGTGGCACAATGAACGCATGAAAAAACTTCAGCAGACAGTGAAGGCTAAACTCGTCGTCACGCCGAACGTCGCGGAGGAGTTGAAGGTGACGATGCGCGAGTTTGCGAAAGCCTGCAACCTGATTGCCGAAGTAGCCTTTAGTCAAAAGTTGCATCGCAGATACGACATCCATCACGCGACCTACAATCGAATCCGCGAGCAAACCAATCTGCCGTCGCAGCACGTTATCAACGCGATTGCGAAAGTCTCCGAAGCCTTCACCCGCGAACGCGATAAGCAACATAAGTTCAAGCAACTTTCGTCCGTGCGTTACGACTCACGCACGCTCACCTTTGCGCGAGACTTTCGAGAGGCGAGGTTGACGGTCTGCCCCAAAGGAAAAGTCTCCGGCGAGTTGCAGATGCCCGCCGCCATGCGGGAGAAGTTGCGGACGTGGAAGGTCGGCAGCGCAGACCTGATATTCAGAGACGGCGAGTTCTACCTGCACATCGCGGTCAACACGGACGCGCCCGAAGTTCCTGAGCCGTCCGGCAGCTTGGGAGTTGACTTGGGCGTGAAAAGAGTCGCGGTCACATCGGACAACACTTTCCATACGGCGAAATTTATTCGCCACAGAAAGCGAGCGTTTCAAGCCACAAGGTCTAGTCTCCAAGCCAACGGCAGCCATACCGCCCAGCGTGTGTTGCGGCGTGCCTCTGGACGTGAGAATAGATTTGTCACGGACGCGAACCATTGCATTAGCAAGAGCATCGTCGCGCACGCTAAAGCCAACGGACGGCGCATCGTCTTGGAAGATTTGACGGGCATCCGCGGACGCGCTAGAGCGTTTATGACCAGACACCTGCATGGTTGGTCTTTCGCCCAACTCCGCGGCTTTGTCGAGTACAAGGCGGCTGCCGCAGGCGTTGAAGTCGTCACGGTCAGTCCGGCTTATACGTCGAAAGGTTGCTCTCGCTGTCTGCATATCGGTTCGCGTTCTTCTCAATCTAATTTCAACTGCGCCCACTGTGGACTCCGCATCAATGCGGATTTGAACGGTGCGCGTAGTGTGGCTCTGAGGCATGACCTCTTAGCTACGGGGCGCTACTTCTGCACTTTAGAAGTTCGTCAATCGTCCCAAAGTGCCGTCGCAGGACAGACACAAGCCGTCGCCCTTTCAGGGCGGGGTAATTGACTTCTCCGGCCGTGTCGTTACCTCAGTTCGATAGTCGAGGCGACTTACCCGAAGGCGTGCACCGGGCCTCACTCGAAGAAGTTCTCGTGCGCTTCGGTCACGGCGCGCCGCAACGGCAGCGCGTCACCGCCAGACTCACGCGCGTCTACGAACTGGCACACAGCACCGGCAAGCTCGAACGCTTCATCATCTTCGGCAGCTATGTCACGTCTAAACCAGAGCCGAACGACGTTGACATCATCCTCATCATGCGCGACGATTTTCGGGAGCAGGATTACACCGAGGAAGTGATGCCGATCTTCCATCATCTGCGCGTGCAACGCGAGTTCGGAGCCAGCGTTTTCTGGACGCGGCCGGGGGCTCTTGTACTCGAAAGCGTTGTTGAGTTTCTGGCTCATTGGCAAGTCAAGCGCGACCTGAGCCGACGGGGCATCATTGAAGTTTTACCGGAGAACCAGCCGTGATCCAGAACGACTTAGAACTGAAGGCCACTCAGGAACGAATTGCCTATTTCGAGGGACTCGTAGCGCAGTTTCGCGTCACTGCCTCTCCACGCGAATTTGAATTGATGACCGGCGCTTACCTCGCGGAAATCGAAAAGATGCACGCGGAGATTATGGAATATCTCAAGCGCCATGCCAGCCAGCCGGCGTCGGCGGAAGCGGCTTGAAGAGCGCGGCCTCGGTGCAGGAATTGGTCAACGTGCTCGGCGTCTGAAGGTTGGGCGGGTCACAGGTCAAAAGGGGAAGAGGCGAAAGGGGCGGTTTCATTCCCCTTTTCGCCTCTTCCCCTTTTGACGTGTTCGCCGCTTTATCTTTTCAGCCAGCCGAACAATCCGTGGATGATCGTCTCGCGGTTCTCTTCGTAGATGGCCTTCGTCAGCGGGATGGACATCGGGCAGACGCGGACGCCGTTACGGCGCGTTCCCACAGTTGGTGATGCCGTCGGCACTCGTGATTTATGTGGGAGTTAGGAGAGCCTGAAGCGTCCCGCCGAACTCCATCCGCAGCTTCAGAGAGTTTCTTTCAAAGAATCCCGCCAAGTCATAGCCGACAACCTCTCTGTAGAAGGAAAACGTGCTCTCCGTCTTAGTTCCCCGAATTCCCGTGAGAACCAGTAGTTGAGAGGCCCGGTAGCGTCGTGATACCGGCGCGCTTACCTGCGATGAGACGATGACGATTGCCGGCAGGTAATTCTCGTTGTAGGCGCGCGTGCAAAATCGTAGATCGGCGTTCTGCCGCTTCGAGTCAGCGCTTTTGTAGCCCTGCCTGACCTCCATGACGACGCCCCGTAAATCTCTGGCGCGTTCGGGCAACAACCCGAGTGATTCGCTGCATTGATTCAGCCATGCCGCAATGCTGGCTTTATGTTCCGGCTTTTTCAGGGCTTCTACGTCAATGCGGATGTCCAGCGTATGCGTCGCGGAACTGCCATCTTCCTTCTCATAATCGTATGACCACTTCGCGTCATCATCGCTCGTCGCAAACTTGTCTGTGACGATTCCTCTCAGAAGCCGCTCACATCCAACGCCCAGTTGGCGGTAGATTGAGGTCATGCCGCCAGCCGCCTTATGCGCCGCATACATGAGGTCTGAATCCAGCCCCACCCAGTGATAAAGAAGATCAGCCCCGTAAAGAGTTCGGAACTGTTCGAGTGTGACCCCTTCGCCAGACTCTTTGCCAAATGCAGGGCGATACTTGGCGCACTCTCTTAGCGGAGCAAGGATTAGCTCTAGATACTTCGCGTCGGCAGTTGATTGTGGCACTGAATCTCTTATGCTTCGCTCACTGAAGTTGAGAACAGATTGACCTGCTCAGGCGGACGCTTTCTCGCTGCCGCGCCTTGAGGATTGGCAAGGTAATTCGAGATAGCAGCCGCGACTTTATAAGCAAGGAGCGGTGGAACCGCGTTGCCGATCTGGGTCATGCTGGTCATTGCGGAAAAGGGAAAGACAAATTCATCGGGAAAGGATTGCACACGGGCGCATTCGCGCACGGTCAGACGACGCTCAAGTTCATAATGAAATTGAATACGGGCTTTGGCGTTCGCTCTAATGCAGTATGCCGGCTCGCCCCGGCGGTTAGTGTGGTCGCCTTGGCCGCCGCCCGCGGTCGCTTTCGTCGCCACAAAATACTGACTTTGATTAGTCACCGACTCGTCGGTGATCGCCTTGAGGTCGTCAATCGCCGCATCAATCGAAATGTAACCATTTCGATGCGACGGTAAGGGGCAGGTGGGGCGAGTTTTCATGTCGTCACGAGTTCCCACGAGAAATAATCGACGCCTGCTTTGCGGCAATCCGTGATCGGGGCCATAGAGTTCCCACACGTCGAACTTATAGCCGCATGATTCAAAATCAGAGAGAATGGTCTTTAGATATTTCCCGCCGTGGAGCCGCCCGAGGTGCGGGACATTTTCCGCGACAACTATCTCAGGCTGATAAGCCTTCATGTACTCAACCAGCGCTTGGTACAGTTGGCCGCGCGCGCCGTCGAACCCGACCTTCGGGCCTGAGGATGAGAAATCTTGACAGGGAAAGCCGCTTATCAGCACGCGGCAGGGAGGCAATTCTTCGAGCGGCATGATAGTCAGGTCGCCAACGCGGGCGTGAGAGCCAATATTTAGCTGATAAGTTTCTATGGAACGCTCGTCAATGTCGATAGCATCCACAATGCGGAAAGGGAGCGGCGTGTATGTGTCCCCTAAGAACTGAAACCCACCCAAGAAACCCAAGTCCATTCCCCCACAGCCGGCGAAAAGAGAGACGATGGGAAGCGCTTCAGGAAAGTCTTTTCCCTCTAAAGTTGGATGACGGTATTTAGCAGTTGCCGGGTTTGTTCTGAAACCGTGTTCAAAGATTGGCTTCGCACGGAGCGCGCGACGTTTGGGCAGGCCGGATTTTGGACGCATATTAATTGAAGCGCGAATAACGCTCGACAGTCAAAACGTGAATGATGACGCTCGCGCCTCACTTATACTAAAGTTGCTACCCTCTTAAAAGTCCCCGACGCAGTTTATTCAATACCAGCTCTTCAAAACCGTCGCTAAACACTCACGGAAAAATAAAAATCAGTGCGTTGTTTCCGCCTTGCGATCTCTCACCGCTTCAACCAGCCGAAGAGGCCGTGGATGATCGTCTCGCGGTTCTCTTCGTAGATGGCCTTCGTCAGCGGGATGGACATCGGGCAGACGCGGACGCAGTTCTGCGCGTTGCCGCAATTGGTGATGCCGTCCTCGCCCATGATGCCCTCTAATCTTTCGTCGCGCGTGATCTTACCCGACGGGTGCATATTCATCAGGCGGACCTGCGCGATGGCCTGCGGGCCGATGTAATTGCCGTCGCCGTATTGAGGGCAGGCTTCGAGGCAGCAGCCGCAGGTCATGCAGCGCGAGTAGGTGTAGCGCTCAGCTACGTCGTCCTGCGACATCCGGGGGCCGGGGCCGAGATCATAAGAGCCGTCGATCTCGATCCACGCCTTGACGCGCTTCAAGTGGTCGAACATCTCGGAGCGGTCCACCACGAGATCGCGCACGTTCGGGAATTTCGACATCGGCTCCAAAGTGATCGGCTGGTCCAACTGGTCCACCAGAGCCGAGCACGACTGGCGCACCCGGCCGTTGATGACCATCGTGCAGATGCCGCAGACTTGTTCGAGACAGTTCATGTCCCAGACGGGCGGGGTCGTCTGCCGGCCGTCTTTCGTCACCGGGTTTTTGCGAATCTCCATCAGGCACGAGATGATGTTGAGGTTCGCCCGGTAAGGGATGCGAAACTCTTCCCAGCGCGGCGCGGCGTCGGGGTTGTCGCGGCGGCGGATGCGGAGATCCACGAACTGCGGGCGCGGGCGGTTAGTTGTTGCTTGCGTGTGGCCGTCGGTTTTGCTCATCTGTGTGCTCATAGATTCTGTTCCCAATTCACCTTATCATAGACGCCGCCGAGGTCGAGCGTGCATTCGACTGAGGGAAGAAAGAGAGAACTTTCCCGCCCGATGACCGCCCGGTAATTCCACGTCCCATTTGTCTGCCTGACAAACTGCTCGACCGCCGGCTTGTCTTGCGCGACAAGGACGTACTCACGCAAGGACTCAATCGTTTGATAAGCCTGAAACTTGTCGCCCCTGTCAAAAGATTCGGTGCTTTTCGATAACACTTCGATGATCAGTATGGGATTTAGGATGACGTCCGTGCG
>JBOGOY010000272.1:0-5914 GCA_050748185.1 Pyrinomonadaceae bacterium | reverse complement strand
GTCGATCAAGATGGCGAGCGCGAGCGGCAGTTCGGTCTCGCGCTGGAAGACGGAGACAGCCTGCGGCGTTTCGTCTTCGTAAACGCGGACGTCCTCCGGCCGCAGCGTCGTGACGTAGCGGCGGTTTCTGTCGGTCGCGCTGAACGGCAGCGCGACGAGGTTGGTCTCGACGAGGACGACATCGTCATCGGCAGCGACGACCGCGACCGCCGCCGCCGCATCAGAGCTGGCCGGCGTCGGGGTCGGCTGGTTTAGCTCAGGTCGCTGCTGTGCGGCCGGCGGCGGGGGCTGCCGCTGCTGCTCCTGCGCGCGGACGACCGGAGGCAGGGCGACGGCCACGATTGTGACGAGGACAAAGCAAGCGAAACACTTCCGGCGGCGTGACATTACTTAGGCGCCTCCTCAAGTCGTCCGGCGGCCGGCGGCGGCGTGGACGATCGCGATCTCATCAGTTGTGTCTGTGACGGAGAGCTGAGGTTCTATTTTAACGGCGCAGAGATTTATTGCAACCCGCTGTTTGGGTGTGGCCGGGAGGCAGATAGGAAAAGGGCGCGGCCGGGCCGAATGCCCGCGACCGCACCCCTCTAAAGTAACCAATTCGACCGACGCCCCGGCGGCGTCTTAGCCTTTATTGTTCTTGTCCACTACGGACTTGAGAGCCTGAAACGTCGGCGGCCAGAGGCCGACGAAGATGCCCGCCTGCTTGTTGCCGCTGAAGAAGAGCGCAAGCGATGCGCCGATCGATCCAATGGTCAGGATATGAAACAGACTGATGCCTGTGGACTCGACGGTCGTCTCGTCAATAGTCTTCAGAATCGACTCGGCCTTGTCCGTCGAGGCCGTCAAAGAAGTGTTACCGGTCCCGGTGTAAGCCGGGCTCGTCGCCGTGGCCGTCCCTAATCCTTGTGCTGACATTGCTTCCCCTCCAGTGATGTGTGATTACTTGACTCTGGCCTTAAGCGCCGCGAGGCCGAAGAGCGCGGCCAGCGCGCCCCCGGCGATGAAAAATCCCGCGAGTGGCCGCCGCTTCTTGACAGTCGGCGCTACCGCTCCGGGTGACTCACCGGCGGTGCGATCTCGTTGCTGCCGAGCAGCGGCGCCGGCGGCGGTTGCTACCTCTTGGTTCATGTATTGTTTTTAGGGGAAACTGTTTGCGTGGGTGTGACCAAACCTCTGCGTTTTTGTGCGTCGCGTGACATCCCGTAAAGGCAACCGGGTCGCAACAATCAGCGGTGACCGGCCCCGTCACTGGCCGCCGGAATCAGGCGGGATGAAGGCGATGAGAACTGCTCGGCATTGATTCATCCTTCATCCTTCATCCTTCCTTTGACTGTCCGCGGCGAATGTGAGATAGATTTCGCTTCGCTCAAACCACCCATGAACCGACGAAGAGGAGATGGCACCCAAGATGAGCTTGATTGAACTTGTGCAGGCCCGCGAAATTCTGGACTCGCGCGGCAACCCGACGGTCGAGGCGGAAGTGCTGCTGTCGAGCGGCGACGTGGGCCGCGCCGCCGTCCCCTCGGGCGCTTCGACCGGCGAGAACGAGGCGGTCGAGTTGCGCGACGGCGACAAAAAACGCTACCTCGGCAAGGGCGTGCTCAAGGCCGTCGCCAACGTCAACGATCAGATCGCGCCCGAAATCGAAGGTCTCGACGCGCTCGATCAGACCGAGGTTGATTCGGCGCTCGTCGCCCTCGACGGCACGAAGAACAAGTCGAAACTCGGGGCCAACGCCCTGCTCGCCGTCTCGCTGGCGACGGCGCGGGCGGCTGCCGCTTATCTCGAAATCCCGCTCTACCTCTACCTCGGCGGCCCGAACGCGCGGACGCTTCCGGTCCCGTTGATGAATATCCTGAACGGCGGCGCGCACGCCGACAACAATATCGACTTTCAGGAGTTCATGATCGTGCCGCTCGGCGTCGAAAGTTTCCGCGAGGCGCTGAGGGTCGGCGCGGAAATCTTCCACGCGCTGAAAGGCGTGCTGAAGAAGAAGGGTCTGGTGACGAGCGTCGGCGACGAGGGCGGCTTCGCCCCGAATTTGCGCTCGAACGAAGAAGCCATCGAGACGATCCTCGAAGCCGTCAAGCAGGCCGGCTACAAGGCCGGCTCTGACGTTCACCTCGCGCTCGACCCGGCGGCGAGCGAGTTTTACGACGGCAAAAATTACGTCTTCAAAAAATCCGACGGCCGGAAGCTGTCGAGCGACGAGATGGTGGCCTACTGGCAGAGTTGGGTCAAGCAGTATCCGATCATCTCGATCGAGGACGGGATGGCCGAGAGCGACTGGGACGGCTGGAAGCGGATGACCGAAGAGATGGGCGACCGCGTGCAACTCGTCGGCGATGACTTGTTCGTCACCAACGTCGAATTCCTCCGCAAAGGCATCGAACTCGGCGTCGCCAATTCGATCCTGATCAAGGTCAATCAGATCGGTACGCTGACCGAGACGCTAGACGCGATCGAACTGGCGCGCACCAACGGCCTGACCGCGATCATCTCGCACCGCTCCGGCGAGACCGAAGACACCTTCATCGCCGACCTCGCGGTCGCTACCAACGCCGGCCAGATCAAGACCGGGAGCCTTTCGCGCTCCGACCGCATCGCCAAGTACAACCAGTTGCTCCGCATCGAAGAGGATCTGCTGGACTCGGCACGCTATCCCGGCCGCGCGGCGCTCTACCAGATCAAGCAAGCGCCGGCCCCGGCCAAACTCGCCGCAACGGCGAGCGGTAAGAGCGCAGCGAAAAAGGCGCGTGCGGGCAGGAAGTAATCGGCCAGCAAGGAGCGAAAGATCACAGCCGCGTCAGCGGCGAAAGAATGTAGCCCACGACGCAAGTCGTGGGTAAAACGTGTCAAACGCCGGAGCCCCGTCAGGGGCGAAAGAAATGTCGCACACCTATACAAATCTCCTCACGCACATCATCTTCAGCACCAGAGATCGCGTGCCGTCCATTAAGTCTGACTTTCGACCACAGCTACACGCCTACTTGGGCGGTATCGTGCGTGAGTTGAAGGGCACGGCGCTCATCATCAACGGCACGGCCGATCACGTTCACCTGCTGGTCGGGCTGCCGCCCGCGCTCGCCCTCTCCGACGCGATGCGCGTGCTGAAAACAACTCGTCCCGTTGGGCTCACGACACACTCCGCGTCCCTTTCGGCTGGCAGACCGGATACGGCGCGTTCAGCGTCAGCAAATCGAACGTGTTGAGCGTCTCGCAATACATTGCGAATCAGGAAGAACATCATCGCAAGATGTGTTTCAAGGAAGAGTTCATCGCCTTTTTGGAGCAACACGAAATTGATTATGATGAACGCTACCTGTGGGATTGAGGGTCTTTCGCCCCTCCGGGGCTTGCGCCTTTTTTTTAAACACCCGGCCCACGTCTGACGACGTGGGCTACATTCTTCCGCCCCAGACGGGGCTCGGCAATTAGTTTTGACTTGCTGAAAAATTAGTTCTGACTTGTTGAGGAGTAAGTGACATTGATTAGTAAACAAGGTCCGACGGCGCTCATCATTCTGGATGGCTTCGGCCATAGTCCTGCGCGCGAGGGTAACGCCATCGCCCTCGCTTCGATGCCGGTCTATCAGGGCTTGCGGGAGAAGTATCCGCACACGCTGTTGCAGGCTTCGGGCGAGTGTGTCGGGCTGCCGACGGGTGTGATGGGCAACTCGAACGTCGGCCACCTGTGCATGGGGGCGGGGCGCGTCCTGCGGACCGATATGGACCGCATCAACCACGAGGTCAGGACGGGCGAGTTCGCACAAAACCTCGCGCTCAACGCCGCCGTGGAGAGCGCGCTCAAGCACGAGCGCGCGCTGCACCTGTTGGGCCTCGTCTCGGACGGCATGGTTCACTCGTCGCAGGAGCACGCCTACGCGCTGCTGCGGATGGCGAAGGAACGGGGCGTGCGGCGCGTCTACCTCCATTGCTTCCTCGATGGGCGTGACACGCCGCCCTCGTCGGCCGAGCGCTATGTCGCCGCGATGCAGCAGCAGTGCGCCGGGATCGGAGTCGGCGAGATCGCGACCGTGTGCGGGCGGTACTACGCGATGGATCGCGATAAGCGTTGGGAGCGAACCGAGCGCGCCTACCAGATGTTGGTCCACGCCGCGGGCGAGCGCGCCAACGATCCGCTCGCCGCGCTCCGCCGCTCTTACGAGCGCGGCGTGACGGACGAGTTCGTCGAGCCCGGAGTCATCACGCGCGCCGACGGCGAACCCGTCGCGACGATCGGCGACGGCGACTCCTGTATCTTCTTTAACTTCCGCGCCGACCGCGCCCGCCAGATCACCAGCGCGCTCGCCGTGCCCGGCTTCGACTCGTTCGCCGTGCCGCAGCGCCCGCACGTCCACTTCGTCTGCTTCGCCGTCTACGACAAAAACTATCCGCTGCCCGTTGCCTTCCCGCCCGCGCAACCGTACAACATTCTGGCCGACGTCTTCGCGTCGGTGGGCGTTCGCAACTACCGGATGGCCGAGACCGAGAAGTACGCGCACGTCACCTACTTTTTCAACGGCGGCGCGGAGCGCGAGTTCGCGCACGAGCGCCGGCTGCTGGTCCCCTCGCCGAAAATCGCCACCTACGATCTCCAGCCGGAGATGTCGGCGCACCCGCTGACGGATGAAGTGGTCCGGGCGATCAATGAAGGCGAGACGGATGTGTTCGTTATCAACTACGCGAACCCCGACATGGTCGGCCACACCGGGAATCTGCAGAAGACCATCGAGGCCGTCGAGCATGTGGATGCGTGTTTGGGCCGCGTCATGACGGCGCTGCGGGCCACCGGCGGCGGCCGCTGCCTGATCACCGCCGATCACGGCAACTGCGAGCAGATGATCGATCCGCGGACCGGTCAACGGCACACCGCGCACACGACCAATCTGGTCCCCTTCCACCTGATCGACGACGCACACGTCGGGGCCGCTTTGCGCGAAGGTGGGGCGCTCGAAGACGTGGCCCCGACGCTGCTCGGGCTCCTCGGGCTGGCACAACCCTCGGAGATGACCGGGCGAGATTTGCGCGTTATTTGATAGAGTCGGCGCGGTCATGACATTACCTGTCGCCGCCCCCGTCGTGAAACGTGGAGGTTTTGAGCAATGTTCTGCCCGCAGTGTGGACAACAGCAGATTCCGGGCGAGGTGCGTTTCTGCTCGCGATGCGGCTTTCCTTTGAGCGGGGTTTCGGAAGTCTTGGCGCGGGGCGGCACGTTGCCCATCGTGCAGCAGGCTCCGTCGCAGCCCGTGGGAATCTCGCCGCGCCAGCGTGGCATCCGGCAGGGCGGATTCATGATGGCGAGCGTCGTACTGTTGGTGCCGCTGGTCGGCCTCCTATTGGTCGGCGCGTTGAACCTGCCGGAAGAGTTGGCCGTGCTGGTCGCCGTCAGTTGCGTGATGGGAGGCTTTTTGCGGATGCTTTATGCGATGATGTTCGAGTCGAGCGTGCCGCCGGGCGCATCCGCGCGCGAGATACCCGCCTACGTCCCGCCGCCGCCGCAACAACCCTACGCACAGATGAATGCGCGCCAACAGGCGGCGCTGCCTCCTCAACAACAATCGGGAATCCCGGCCGGCGGCTGGCGCGACTATCGTCCCGACACGGCCGAACTCGCCGCCCCGCCCGCCAGCGTGACTGAGAACACAACCAAACTGCTCGACGAACGACTCCGCGACGATGAGGCGAGGTGAACGCCCGAGTCCGTTCGACGTATTCGCATATTCGCGCGCAAAAGGGCACGCGGGCAGATTCGGTGGATGTAGCCCAACTTCTTCCCTGCGTGCCCTTTAGAGGCTGTCTGAAAAGGGTTGACGAGTTGACTGCCGACCAGACGAGTTGGTTAAACTTTGGGTATGACAAACCAAATCTACCCAACCGATCTGACCGACAGTCAATGGCATCTTATCAAAGAT
>JBOGOY010000271.1:0-5915 GCA_050748185.1 Pyrinomonadaceae bacterium | reverse complement strand
GGCCCCAACAACGGGCGCGGCACCCGCGTCCGCGTCGCCCTGCCCGTCCAGCCGGGAACAAGTGAAGAAATTCATGCCGCGCATCTACCTTGAAACTTTGATCAGCGCGCCGGCCGAATTGTGCTTCGACCTCTCGCGTGATGTTGACGTCCACATGGCCTCAACTGGTGTCACTGGCGAGCGGGCCGTGGCTGGAGTTAAGTCCGGCATGATGGAACTGGGTGACACCGTCACGTGGGAGGCCAGACACTTCGGCGTGCGCCAGCGGCTCACTTCGCGCATCACCGCGTTTGAACGCCCCCGCATGTTCGTTGACGAGATGCAGCGTGGTGCGTTCAATCGCTGGCGACACACACACCTGTTCACCCCCAAGCAAAACAGCACGCTGATGATTGACGATGTTGACTTTGCTTCACCATTCGGCTGGCTCGGACGAGTAGTTGACGCGCTGGCGCTGAAAGACTACATGGCGCGACTGCTCACCGAGCGCAACTCGCACATCAAGCATGTCGCTGAGTCGCCGGACCGGATTCTTTCACATCAATCGCTGCCACACTGAAGTTTCCAACAGACATGAATACATCACCGCTCATCCTGATCGCCGAAGACGAAGACCTGATGCGCGCCATCGTCGCGCAGCTTTTGCACGAGGCCGGATACCGCACCGCCGCCGCCGCAAGCGCCGAGGAGGCTTTGGAACTGTTCGCCGCCGAAGACGTGGCCGTGACGCTGACGGACATCCGCATGTCCGGCATGGACGGACTCGCCTTGCTCGACCGCATCAAGGACATTGACGCCGAGGCGCTCGTCGTCGTGATGACCGCCTACTCGTCCGTCGACTCGGCCGTCGCCGCGCTCCGCAAGGGCGCTTACGACTACGTCACCAAGCCGTTCGTCAACGAAGACCTGTTGCAGTCGGTCCGCAACGCCCTGCGCCAACGCGAGTTGTTCCGCGAGAACCGCGCACTCAGGCGCGAGTTGGAGGGCCGCTACAGCTTCTCGGAGATCGTCGGCACGTCCGAGGCTTTGCAGTCGGTCTTTCGCCTCGTCGAGAAAGTCGCGGGGACGGGGACCAACATCCTGATTCAGGGCGAGAGCGGCACGGGTAAGGAGTTGATCGCCCGCGCCATCCACCACCGCAGCCCGCGCGCCGAACGCCGCTTCGTCGCGATCAACTGCGGCGCGCTGCCCGAGACGCTGCTCGAATCCGAACTATTCGGCCACGTCAAAGGCGCGTTCACCGGCGCGGTCGCCAACAAGCCCGGACTGCTGCGCGCGGCCGAGGGCGGCACGGTCTTCTTAGACGAGATCGGCGAGATCACGCCCGCGATGCAGGTGCGCCTGTTGCGCGCCGTGCAGGAGCACGAGGTGCTGCCCGTCGGCGCGACTGCGCCCGTTTCGTTCGACGCGCGGATCCTTTGCGCGACCAACCGTGATTTAGAGAAGGAAGTGGCGGAGGGGCGTTTCCGTGAGGACTTGTTCTACCGCCTCAACGTGATCGAAATTCACCTGCCCCCTCTGCGCGAGCGGCGCGAAGACGTGCCGCTCCTCGTCCGCCACTTCATCACGCGGACGGCGCGCGAACAGAGTCAGACGGAAAAACCAATTAGCCGCGAAGCAATGTTTGCCCTGCTCAACTACCACTGGCCCGGCAACGTGCGTGAACTGCAAAATGCCGTCGTGCGCGCCTTCACTTTGAGCGGCGCAGAGATCGACGCGGACAGCCTGCCGCCGCGCGTCCGCAACGCCGCGGCCGGCGATGGCGGCCAACTGCCGATGCGCGACCCCGACGGCCTGCGCCCCACACTCGCCGAGATCGAGCGCCGCTACGTCGTCGAGACACTCGCCTCAGTCAATCAAGACAAGGTGCGCGCCGCCAACATCCTCGGCATCGATCTCTCGACCCTTTACCGGAAGCTAAAACGCTATGACGATGCGTAAACTCTTTGGTGAAGAAGAGCGCCGTCCCATTTTGCCGTCCTATTCACAATAATTTGATAATCAACCGATCCGTCTAATTCCTGAGAGGTCACGCCCCTGCCTCTCTCAACTCCCTCCGTGACTTGCGTGCGGCGCAGCACAAGTTCGGCCCGCCGCGCCCGGCCATTGACAGCCGGCGATCCCAACGAAATCTTCGTCACGTCGTTTTGCCCACCGCTGTCGCGCCCAACACCCGCCGTCATGACCCAGCCAACTTGTAACAAAAACTTTCGTTGACGAACACGCTGCCCCTTAATTATCTTCTGCCCATCGTTGTTACCAGAGCAGCCGAATTGGACGTAATGCACCTCGCCGGCTACTCCCTGACTGACGCCGACACTGATTGCGCCGGCCTCACGCCACACCACTACTTTCGGTAAACCGGCGCGGTCGTGCCGCTAGGCTTCAGCACGCCGCCGTCGAGGAGAACTGTCCTGTGATCCGTAAACCTTTCATCAGCGAAGGCGCGCCCGTCGCGTTGCTCAGCCTGCTGCTCGCGGGCTTCTTTGCCGTCTCAATGCCGCCGCCGATGACAGGCCGCTGCTCACTAGCTACCTGATTTGGCTGCCGGGCAATGATCGACGGATGGCGGCCATGAACGAAATCTCATCCGACCACAAAGGTAATACTTTGACGCCATCACTAGAGAGGCGAAAAGTTAAATTTTGTCGCCACATCGTTCAGAGATAACGAGACTTGCATCTTTCGCCCCAACCTCGGCAGGAGAATCATTCCCATGTCGCAACTTCGCCGCGTCGTGCACGTTCGTTTCGATCGTCACTCGTTTACCGCTTTCAACCGCATGACGCCGATGCGCGTGCGACGATTGTGCGCCCGCCCCTTGAGTCTCCTGCTGATCGTCTCGCTGCTGAGTGTGCAGACGCCTGCCGCGCCGCTGCTCCTGACGAATATGGTGCGCGGTTGGCACACCGAGTTTGCCCTCTGATACACGGCGAGCGGCTGGGAGAAGGCTATCTCAAAAGCCATGACCGGCCATGAGAGGCAATCTCGCTCTATCCAGCCGGAGACGCAGGCGGAGCGCAACGCCAGAGTGCGCCGCATCGAGATTTCGCCCGGCGACGTGAGATTGCAAGTCGGGGACCGCATCAGTTTCGCCGCCGTCGCTTATGGTGGTGATGACGTACCCGTCGGCGGCGTCGCGTTCACGTGGAGCGGCGCGACCGAAGAGGGCGACAGTGAAGCGGTCGTTCTCCAGACGGGCGAGGTCGAGGCGCGCGCGCCCGGCCGGTACAAAGTCGAAGTTGAGGGCGCTGGACGGCGCGCGCACGTCCGCGTAACGGTCATCAACACCGATCGGCTCAGGCGCAACCAGCTTGAATTGCCGAACGCGCCGAGGCGGGTTTCGACACATGCTCTGTCTCCGGACTCCACGGTGCTCGGCGTCGGCAAGCGACAAGGCCGGCAGCCCCGCACGCGCCGGCCTGACGAGGCGATGTTTGTTAAAGCGTCAGTCAAACACACTGCCACTCCTCCCGTGACCGTCCCGGCCGCCATCGCCGCGCTCCCACAACCTGACGAGTGGAACGACACCAATTACATGACGGCGGATGATCCGGACAATGAGGTCGGCAATCCGCCGGGCGGCGCGGTTGATGATGGGGCGGGCAGCGGCAACTTCCAATTAGCAGCGCCGGTGCTCGGCTTACCGGGGCGCGGCATCGATCTCTCGCTCGCCCTCGCGTACAACTCGCGCGTCTGGAACAAGGCGGGCAATGAGATGACGTTCGACATTGACCGCAACTGGCCGGCACCCGGGTGGTCGCTCGGCTTCGGCAAGATTGTCAACTTGGGCGCGACGGCCGGCGCGTTGCTCATTGACGCCGACGGGACACGCCACGGCTTTATCGGCTCCATTGATTACGGCCAGTTCAACGCGCACACGACGGACGGGACGTTTATCGACTATTCCGGGCAAATTTACGCCGACGGTACGATGACCAACTTTCAGGCCAAGTACCCGAACGGCACGATCGTTAAATACGACACCTACGGGCAGAATGCCGCCTACCCGACGCGGATCACTGACGCGAACGGCAACTACCTGACGATCACTTATCGGAACAACGCGGGACCGCAGATCGACAAGATCGTTGACACGGTGGGGCGCACCGTCCAGTTCCACTACGAAGCGGCCGGATCGCTGACGGCGGTGACCGCGACGGCGGCGAATGGAAGTCTGCGAACGCTCGTGCGGCTGACTTACCAGACGCACACGCTCGACTACAACTTCGCCAACACCTTCGGCGTCATGACGGTGCGCGTGCGCTCCAACCCGGTCAGCGTGATCCGCGCCATCTACTACCCGGGGACGAACACCGGTTATTGGTTCGGCGACGCCGGTTCGTACTCGTCTTACGGGATGATCGCGAAGATGCAGGAGCAACGCGGGATGGGCTTTTCCGGCCCAGCCCCTGTCCCGCCAGCTCAAGGCCCGACCGAGCAAGGCACGATCTCCGCCGGCACGACGACACAGCAAGCGGTTTACGACTACCCGCTCGCGGCGGGTAGCGCGCTCGCTGATGCGCCGACTTACTCAAATCAAACGGTAACGTGGGAGGGCATGACCACCGCCCCGGCGGTGACGAACTACCAAGTCGCGCGTAACGCGAGCAACCCGGCGCAGCCCGGCGTGCCGTCTAGCAAAACCACCATCACGCTGCCTAACACGACTCAGAGCGTGCAGTGGACATTCAACTACTCGACCGCGGCCGAGAACGATCCGAATAAGTACAAAGACGGACTCATATATTCGGATGAGACTTATGCCGCCAACGGCGCGACGTTATTGCAGAGCAGCAGGGTGACGTGGGAGCGGGGCGCGTATGAGTCGCCGCGTCCGGTACGCACCGAAGCCACCGATAAAGAGATCAACCAGACGACGGCGACCGAGTTCAGCTATGGTTCCGTGTACAACCAAGTTGTGGAGACGCGCGACTTCGGCTACACCGGCAATCTGCTGCGCCTGACGGCGACACAGTATGAGAATGATTTTAATTACACGAACCGGCACATCTTCAATCTGCCGAAGGTGGTTGAGGTGTATGCCGATCTCGGCAAGACGGACAGGGTGTCGCGCACCGAGTACGAGTATGACAACGCGCCGCTCGTGAACTTGGGTCGCCCGGCGCAGTACGATCAAGCGTACAACCCGTACACAACAGACATCGTGCAGACCACCCAATGCCTCCAGTATCAGGCCAATTGTACCTACGGCTGTTATTACAGCGGAGGGCAATATGCTCAGTGCAGCAGCAGTAACCCTTCGGCGTGCCCGAGCTTATGCCGGCCGTACTTTGATTACCAGTGCTGCCAGACGTGGCAGTGGGTATCAGTCTACAACCCATCCACGCGATACCGGGGCAACGTGACGAAGGTGACGCAGTATGAGAATGCCAGCGTCGCCAACCTCAGCGGCCCGATTGGCGAGACGCGCACTTACGACATCACGGGAAACCTCCGCACGGCCGCGACGGCGTGCTGCGAGCAGACGAGTTACGACTACGAGGGCGAGACGCAGTACGCATACCTCACAGAGCAGACGCGCGGCTCGTCTGACCCTCATTCGCCAGACCGCGTCTATACCTCCGCCGTTTATAGTTACTACAGCGGGCAAGTTAGTTACGCCTCGGACGCGAACAACCGCGTTACTGTCTTCCACTACGACCCGATGACGCTACGCTTAAATCGAGTGGTTGCGCCAACCGGCGCGACCACATTCTACGACTACGACGACAACGCCTCGAAGATTACTGAGCTCGTCCGCACCGGCGATGCTAACTCGCCCGTCGCCTCAGAGAACGTCAAGTTTTTGAACGGGCTAGGGCAAGTGCGGCGCGAGGAGGCGAAGGGCGAGGGCGCAAACGTCTGGGATGTGGTCGAGACCAAGTATGATGTGTTCGGCCGCGTCTCGGAGC
>JBOGOY010000270.1:0-5924 GCA_050748185.1 Pyrinomonadaceae bacterium | reverse complement strand
CTACTGGGCCAGCGCGGCCTCGACGTGAGCCATGTGCAGCGCGACGCGACACTCTCGACCGGGGAGGCGCGGGCCGACGAAGTGGGCGCGTCGGGGCAGATGTCTTTCGTCATCAGCGAAAACGCCGCGTGGGACCAGTTGGAAATCACGAAAGATTTGGCGGAGTTGGCCGGGCGCGCCGACGCAGTCTGCTTCGGCACGCTCGCGCAGCGTGCCCCGATTGCGCGCGCGACCGTCCGGCGGTTCCTCGCCGCGCTCCGCCCCGACGCGCTGAAAGTTTTCGACGCCAATCTCAGAGCCCCTTTCTACTCCGCCGAAATCGTCGCCGCTTCGCTGGAGTCAGCCGACGTCTGTAAACTCAACGAAGCGGAACTGCCGCTGGTGGCCGAGATGTTGGGCTTAGGCGGGCGGGGCGATCACGCGCAGGCGCACCGGTTAGTACAGGTCTTCGACCTCGCGCTCGTCTGCGTGACGCGCGGCTCGCGTGGCTGCCTGCTGGTGACGCCTGATGACATCGCCGAACACGGCGGGTATCGCGTCGTGGTGAGAGACGCCGTGGGCGCGGGCGACTTTTTCAACGCGGCGGCGGCGCATCATTTCCTACGCGGCGCACCGCTCGAAGAGGTCGCGGCGCGGGCCAACCTGCTGGGCGCGTGGGCGGCGACGCAGGAGGGGGCGATGCCGCCCGCCCCGGAGGAGGGCGGCATCGAAGCGGCGCTGGCGGAAATCGCGAAGTCGCGCCCCGAAGGTTGAAGGCACTGCGGACGAGCCTTATCAAAACTTACGAGATTGGGACGATGAAAAATAGACAGGATTGACAAGATGAACAAGATTAAGTAGATGATGTTACACAGAAGTAGGTTGAAAAAGACGACCCAACGAGTCCGCGCGAGCGGACGGCAGAATAAAGCCCCGCGTGGAGCGCAGTGCAACGTGGGGCAGACACGCCATCTCAAACAAAAGAGCCTGCGGAGCAGGCGAAAGAGGCTCGCTGCATCGAACGTGCGGCTGCCGCCCGTTTCACGGGCTGGGGATTTTTTGTCAACCTGTCTCCCCGGACTCCGCTCTCGTTGCCGTCCGGGGCTTTACTCTGCCGTCCGCTGTCGCAGACTCGTTGCCGCTCTCTCCGAAGGTCACCACTACGTAACATCAGTAAGCTGTTAAGAGGCGGAGCGAACTTGCTGCTTTCATCCTGTCAATCTTGTTAATCCTGACTATTTCTTCCGCAGCCTGATTCAGAGATTACAGGGTCTGCTGTTAGAGTACGGGCGCAAGGCAAAACCGTCCGCGGGTAATTCGAGGATGAGCCTGAATAATACAGGGGACCAAGCGTCAGCCCCGCGCGGGCCTGCCCAACCAACGCCTTCAAGCGTAAAACTCTTCTTCATTTCCGCAATCATTTTCTCCCTCGCGCTGGGGGTCCGACTATTCATCCAACAAGACACGCGGCTCGAAGTGGGGAAAGTGCAGACGGCGGTAACCGAGGGGTACAAACACACCGGCCGCCTGCTGCGGCAGGAAGGCATCGGCGGATTCTTCAGTTCTGTGTCTCCGCTGAGCGATCCCGGCACTCTCGGGCACCCACCCGGCTACCCGGCTCTGCTGGCCTTGATCTTCGCCCTGCGCGGGGATTCCAATGCGTCGATCCAAGCGGTTCAGATCGTCTGTGATGCGTTGGCGGCGGTGTTGGTTTTGCTGCTCGCCGCCGAGTTGTTGACGGTGAGGGTAGCCGCCATAGCCGGCGTGTTGGTCGCGCTCGCCCCTCAGTTTTCGTGGAACTCGGTATTGCTGCTGCCCGACACTTTGTCCGTGCTGCCGATCCTGATCGCGGTTTACCTAGTCGTGCGGGCGCGGCGGCGGCCACGACTGATCGCGTTCGTCACGGCCGGCGCTTTCGTCGGACTGTCATGCTGGTTGCGAGCTAACGCCCTGCTGCTCGCGCCGTTCCTCGTCCTATTGGTCCCCTTGCTCTTCGCCCGCGGAAGGCGACTGCGTGACGCGCTCGGACTCGTCGCCGGGGCGGCGCTGGTCATCGCGCCTCTGACCGTCAGGAACGCGATCGTGTTCGGGCGCTTCATCCCGCTCTCGCTCGGCGCCGGGCAAACCCTGCTCGAAGGCATCGCGGATTATGACGCGGCCGGCCGGTTCGGCATCCCCGCTACCGATCTCGGCATCACCAGACGCGAGGCGGAAATCAATCACCGACCCGATTACTATCCCGCGCTGTTCAACCCCGACGGCGTTGTGCGCGAGCGGAGGCGCATGGCCGAGGGGTTCGCCATCATCCGCGCTCACCCGTTCTGGTTTACCGGGGTGATGGTGCGACGCGCCGCCTCGATGCTCCGGCTTGAGCGCGCCCGGCTCGTCTCGCCTCTCCCGGCCGTCACGCACCCGCTCGATGCGACTGGCGGGGCCGAACCGGTATGGGTCCAAGCGCCGGGCGAGTTCCTCGAAAGCGGCGCGCTCATCTCAACGCGGGCGCAAGCCGTCGTCGCGCCGGACGGCCAAACGATCCGGCTGACCGGGGACGAATCAAGGTATGGCCGGCAACTCGCGTCGGCCCCCGTCACGATTCAGGGAAATATGGATTACGTCTTCAACTTCCCCGCGCGGATCGAGCAGGGTCGCATGATGGTCAGCGTGGCGGGCGTGGGAAACGACGCGGTTTATGCGTCCGCCATGATCGAGACGGAAGAGGGGAAAGCCCCGCACGAACAACCGCTGAAGACGATTCAACTTCCTTTCGTGAGCGTGGGCGGCGAACAGGTGCGTCTGCTCTTGAGTAACAGCGCGTCGAATCCCGCCCGGCCGGTCGTCAATGTCGGCGCGGTCGAACTCTTCGCGCTGGGTCCGGCCTCACACCTCTGGCTCCGCTACCCGCGCGTTCTGCTCCGCGGCGCGCAACGACTTTTCCTGACGGCGGTCATGCTGCCCGCTTACTTCTGCGGAATTGTTTTGTTACTCCGGGCGCGCCGCGGCCGCGCGCTCGCCGCACTGCTCGTCGTCCCGGCTTATTATTTCTGCGTCCAGTCGGCTCTGCACACCGAGTATCGCTACGTGTTGGCCGTGCACTATTTTCTTTTCATCGTGGCGGCCGCGACCCTTTGCTGGCTCGGCGCTTCATTGTGGCAACTGTCTGGGCGGCTGTATGGCCGACTCCTCGCCAAGCCACGGTAAGTGACTCCACAACAGCTTGCAACCAGCGTGTGACCGGCGGCGTGTGGAATCACGTTCGCGGTAGGCGAGAGCAAGGATGCAGTGAAAGCACACACTTTGCCTGTCGCGCCTTTCATCCTTCCGCCTTCATCCTTCATCCTTTCAGTTCCCCGCCCGCGAACCACTCACCGGCCATGCATAACTTTTCCCACCAGCGGGCGTTGCTTTTTTACTGCGCCGCGTAACGCATTGTCTTAAACTATCGACCCGAAACTTTAATCGGGCGCGCCATCCGCCGCGCACGGCCCGAGGGCTTAATGGGAGCAGACGCAACCGATACCAGCCAGCGACTCAGACCGCGCCATGCGTGGGCGTCTTACGTCGTGCTCGTCGTCACGCTATTGATGACGGCCGGCGTCGTCTATTACGTCAAACACACGGCGGAGAGTAAGTCGCGCGCGCGGTTCGAGGGGCTCGCGCGGCGCACCCGCGACGACATCAAGAGGCGGCTGGAAACTTACGTCGCGCTGCTGCGCGCCGGCGCGGGACTGCTTGCGGCTAGTGAACAGGTCAGCCACGAAGAATTCCGCGCCTTCGTCGAACAACTCGACCTCGGGCAACGCTACCAAGGCATTCAAGGCATCGGGTACGCGGCGCGCGTGCGTCCCGAAGAGTTAGAAAATTTCCTCGCCGGAGCCCGGCGCGAGTTCGGCCGCGACTTCCGGCTTCAGCCCGAGCACGAACGTGAAGAGTATTACCCGATCACTTACCTCGAACCGCGGGACCGCCGCAACCAAGCGGCCGTTGGCTATGACATGTTCTCTGAGCCGACACGCCGTGCGGCGATGGAGCAGGCCCGCGACACGGGAGCGCCGGCGGCTTCCGGCAAAGTCACACTGGTTCAGGAACTCGACGAGGCGGGGAAGCAGGCCGGCTTTCTCATCTATTTTCCGGTTTACCGCAACGGCCGCGCGCCGACCACGACCGCCGAGCGGCGCGCCGCCATCCGAGGATTCGTGTACAGCCCGTTCCGCACCGACGATCTGCTCCGCGGCATCTTCGGGTCGGACCAGACGCCGCAGATCGCGTTCAGGATTTACGACGGCGACCGGCCCGACCCTCACAGCCTGCTGCACGAGTCGCACCCGCCGGACGCGAGCGACGCAGCAACGAATTTTACCGGCATCGAGCAGATGGAGATCGAGGGGCGACGCTGGACCCTGTGGTACGCCTCGCGACCGAACATCGAGAGCGACATCGAACACCAGTTGGTCCCCTACCTCGGACTCGGCGGGCTGGCCGCCAGCCTCGTGCTGTTCGGGCTAACGCGCGCGCAGGCCCGCGCGCGTTCAGCCGCCGAACGGGCGGCCGGCGAGGTGCGCTCTTCAGAGGCGTCTTTGCGCGCCTCCGAGAACCGCTTCCGCACGATGATCGAGCAATCGCCTGTCGCCATTACGCTCTTCGCCCCAGACGGCACGATGCTCCAAGCCAACCGCGCGTGGGAAAAACTCTGGGGCGTCACGGCCGTGCAGGTCGCCGGTTATAACGTGCTCCGCGATCGGCAACTCCGGGCCAAAGGCCTCATCCCACTCTTCGAGCGCGGCTTTGCGGGTGAGGCCGCCGCGCTTCCGCCCCTCAACTACGATCCGAGCTTGACGGTAGGCAGTGCTGCGGCCGGGCGCGCCGACGCGGGACGCTGGGTGCAGGCCGTCATCTACCCGGTGAAAAACCCGGACGGCGGTGTGCGCGAAGTGGTGTTGATGCAGGAGGACATCACCGAGCGCCGACGCGCCGAGGCCGAGGCGATCGAAAGCGAGGGCCGGTTCCGCGCGCTCAGCGAAGCCACGTTCGACGGCATCATCGTCCACGAACACGACCGCATCATCGAAGCCAACCCCGGCTTCGCGCAGATGTTCGGCTACCGCCTTGACGAGTTGGCGGGCCTGTGCGTGCCCGATCTGTTCGCCGAAGAGTCGCGCGAGGTTGTGCGCCGTAATCTCGCCGAAGACGTGGCGCACCCCTACGAGGTCACGGCGCGGCGCAAGGACGGCACGATCTTCAATCTCGAAGTCACCGGCAAAGAGCACGTCTATCGGGGCCGGCCCGTGCGCGTCACCGCGGTGCGCGACATCACCGATCGCAAGCTGCTCGAAGAGCAGTTGCGCGCACGCGCCCTGCAACTCGCCGAGGCCAACCGGCTGAAGGACGAATTCCTCGCCACGCTCTCGCACGAGTTGCGGACACCTTTAACCGCGATCCTCGGGTGGTCGCGAATGCTCACGATGGGTGCCCTCGACGCGGGGGCGGCGCGCCGCGCGATCGAGACCATCGAGCGCAACGCCCGCGCGCAGGCGCGCCTTATCGACGAACTGCTAGACGTGTCGCGCATCATCACGGGTAAGCTCCGGCTGGAGGTGTCGGAGGTCTCTTTGTGCGCGGTGCTGGAGGCGGCGGTGGAGGGCGTGCGCCCCGCGGCCGAGGCCAAGGGGATGGGGATGAAGGTGCACTGCGAGGCGGCCGACGACCGGACGGCCGGCGACCCGGCACGCCTGCAGCAGGTCGCGTGGAATCTGCTCTCGAACGCGATCAAATTCACGCCGCGCGGCGGGCACATCGAGGCGCGCGTGCGGCGCGTGAACGACCACTTAGAGTTGCGCGTCAGCGACACGGGCGAAGGCGTCGCCGCCAAGTTCCTGCCGTTCATCTTCGACCGCTTCCGGCAGGCCGACGGCTCGATTACGCGCGAGCACGGCGGCCTCGGCCTCGGC